>JAQXUJ010000020.1 GCA_029219925.1 Clostridiales bacterium
GGATATAATTAACAATGAATGCAAAGAATATTTATCATATAATCTAAGGAAGAGAGGTAACGGAAATGATAAAAATTGATTTGAGCAAATATGGCATATCAGGTACAACAGAGGTTGTACATAACCCTTCTTATGAAACAATGTTTGAAGAAGAAACTAAACCCGGTCTTGAGGGTTTTGAAAAGGGTCAGGTCAGCGAACTTGGCGCAGTTAATGTTATGACCGGCGTTTATACCGGTCGTTCGCCAAAAGATAAATTTATTGTTATGGATGAAAACTCAAAAGATACTGTTTGGTGGACGTCTGATGAGTACAAAAACGATAATCATCCGGCATCACAGGAGGCTTGGAAGGCTGTAAAGGATATTGCGCTTAAAGAGCTTTCAAATAAAAGACTGTTTGTTGTTGACGCTTTCTGCGGCACAAACAAGGATACACGTATGGCAATCCGTTTTATCGTTGAGGTTGCTTGGCAGGCTCATTTCGTAACAAACATGTTTATTAAGCCTACCGCTGAAGAACTGGAAAACTTTGAGCCGGATTTTGTTGTTTACAACGCATCAAAAGCTAAGGTTGAGAATTATAAAGAACTTGGTTTAAATTCCGAAACAGCGGTAATGTTCAATATTACGAGCCGAGAGCAGGTAATTGTTAATACATGGTATGGCGGCGAAATGAAAAAAGGTATGTTCTCTATGATGAATTACTATCTGCCGCTTAAAGGCATTGCATCAATGCACTGCTCGGCGAATACCGATATGGATGGTAAAAATACAGCTATTTTCTTTGGTCTGTCCGGAACCGGAAAGACAACGCTCTCTACCGACCCGAAGCGTCTTCTGATTGGCGATGACGAGCATGGCTGGGATGATAACGGTGTATTCAACTTTGAAGGCGGATGCTATGCAAAGGTAATTAACCTTGATAAGGAATCTGAACCGGATATTTATAATGCCATTAAGCGCAATGCACTTCTCGAGAACGTTACTCTTGATAAGGACGGCAAGATTGATTTTGACGACAAGAGCGTTACGGAAAATACCCGTGTATCATATCCAATTGACCACATTGAGAAAATTGTTCGTCCTGTATCTGCGGCTCCGGACGCTAAAAATGTTATTTTCCTATCGGCAGATGCATTCGGTGTACTTCCTCCGGTTTCTATACTGACTCCGGAACAGACTCAGTATTACTTCCTGTCAGGATTTACGGCAAAGCTTGCGGGAACTGAGCGTGGTATTACCGAACCGACACCGACATTCTCGGCATGCTTCGGTCAGGCATTCCTGGAGCTTCATCCGACAAAGTATGCGGAGGAGCTTGTTAAGAAGATGGAAAAGAGCGGTGCGAAGGCATACCTTGTAAATACCGGCTGGAACGGCACCGGTAAGCGTATTTCTATTAAAGACACACGCGGCATTATCGATGCTATTCTGAACGGTGATATTGCAAAGGCACCTACAAAGAAAATTCCGTACTTTGACTTCGAAGTTCCTACTGAGCTTCCCGGCGTTGATTCCGGAATACTTGACCCGCGTGATACTTACGCTGACGCTTCCGAATGGGAGGAAAAGGCAAAGGATCTTGCAGGCAGATTTGTTAAGAATTTCGCTAAATATGAAGGCAATGCGGCAGGCAAAGCTCTTGTTTCCGCAGGTCCTCGTATATAATTAAACGTCATTGGCGGCAGAGAGACGTATTTCGTTTATCTGCCGCTTTTCATGTAACGCATTGGTATGATTTGCGGAGAGCAGCAATTAAAATTTTTTCGGAATACTATAGCATTTTTTGTTTGTGAGCCCGGCATCTGACGAATACCGACAAGGAGAAATGGATTATGGAAAATATGGTTAATATTTATCTGTTCGGAAAACGGTACAGTGTGCCGGATGACCTTACGATAATATGCGCAATGGAGTATGCCGGGTATCAGCTTATCCGAGGCTGCGGATGCCGCAGTGGCTTTTGTGGTGCATGCGCTGTGTTTTACCGCATAAAAGAAAACGGGGAATTAAAGACCTGTCTTGCATGTCAGACACAGGTGCAAAATGATATGTATATAGCGGCGCTTCCGAGTTTTCCGCTGAAAAAACAGGCTTATGATATTAATAAAATTAAGCCCGATGTTCAGATAATGAGGCAGCTCCATCCTGAAATTTATTCATGTGTTGGCTGTAATGTATGCACGAAAAGATGTCCTCAGGGGCTTAATGTTATGCAATATATAGAACATGCCCGGCGCGGAGAATTTAAAAAATGTGCTGAAGAATCCTTTGAATGTGTTATGTGCGGTGCCTGTTCGACAAAATGTCCGGCAGAAATTGCCCACCCTCAGGTTGCAATGCTGGCAAGAAGACTGAACGGCAGATATATTGCACCGGAAAGCAAGCATCTTAAGGATAGGGTTGAGGAAATTGACAGCGGCAAATATACAGAACTTATCAAGCAGATTATACAAAAGCCTGTTGAAGAAATCAAAGAGCTATACAATAACAGAGATATTGAAAAATAGGAGGACAGCTCCGATGTACTCAAAGGAGTTTCAGGACTCGCTTAAAGCAGTAGAAAATGCCAGAGAGGCGAATATTGGTTATGAGCTTAAGCGGATGACCGAAAATGAAAAGAATGAGCTTTTATCGGCCTATCATCCGGATTACAAGGAAAGTGAGTTTTCTGTACTTGCGATTGGCCCGAACAAAGGTGAAAGGATCCCGTGTGAGTTGTGTGAAATGCTCCAGGGACACAGCCGTATATCGCCGGAAAAGATTAATCTTGATGATATTAAATATGATACTGACGTGCTGATTATCGGCGGTGGCGGAGCAGGAGCAGCGGCAGCGATTGAAGCCGATGAAGCAGGGGCAGACACATTGATTGTGACGAAGCTTCGAATCGGCGATTCAAATACAATAATGGCAGAGGGAGGAATTCAGGCAGCGGATAGACCGGGGGATTCACCGGTCGCTCATTTTATTGACGCTTTCGGAGGGGGTCATTATGCGGCAAAACGAGAACTGCTTTCAAAGTTGGTCTGCGACGCTCCCGCAGCAATTGAGTGGCTGAACAATCTTGGCGTGGAATTTGATAAAGAGCCGGACGGTACCATGATTACTGTGCACGGCGGGGGAACTTCCAGAAAACGAATGCATGCGGCAAGGGATTATACCGGCACTGAAATTATGCGTACGTTGCGTGAAGAGGTTTTAAACAGGGATATTCCTGTTGTGGACTACACCTCGGCAATAGAACTGATTTTAGATGAAATGGGAAGAGCGGCGGGAGCTGTTCTTATGAACATGGAAACAAAGGAGCTTATGGTCGCACGGGCAAAGACTGTTATAATTGCAACCGGCGGTGCGGGGCGTATGCATTATCAGGGTTTTCCTACGTCAAATCACTACGGAGCAACTGCTGACGGGCTTGTACTGGGTTACCGGGCGGGAGCACGGCTGCTTTATGCGGACACGCTTCAATATCATCCTACGGGCGCCGCATATCCGCGGCAGATTTTAGGTTCGCTCGTTACCGAGAAGGTTCGTTCTCTGGGAGCAAAATTGGTGAATCGCGAAGGAAACGTATTTATACACCCTCTTGAAACGAGAGATGTTGCTGCTGCGGCAATAATACGGGAATGTGCAGACAGGGGCATGGGTGTTTCCACCGGATACGGAGAGGCGGTATGGCTTGACACACCTATGATAGAGATTGTTGGTGGAGATGGCACGATTGAAAAACGTATTCCGGCAATGCTGCGTATGTTTTCTCGTTGCGGTATTGACATTCGGCGTGAACCTGTTCTTGTTTATCCTACGCTGCATTATCAGAATGGCGGATTGGACATTAACACAGACGGTATGACAACCGATGTAGAAAACTTGTTTGCTGTGGGAGAGGTCGCGGGAGGTATACACGGACGTAACCGTTTAATGGGCAATTCATTGATTGATATAGTAGTTTTTGGCAGAACGGCAGGAAAAACCGCATCGGAACGTGCGAAAAAGGTTGCTCCCGCACATTTGACGCTTTCTCATGTGGCGAAATTTGAAAGGGAGCTTAACAGAGCAGGTATCATAACTGATGTTGTATCTCCAAAGCTCCTTCCCGATTACAGAAGAAAATAATAATGAAAGGTTGGATTTATTAATGATTACAGATTTACTTGAGGCGCTGACAATTTTTTGCTTTGGTCTTTCTTGGCCCATTTCAATAAGGAAGTCAATAGTTTCAAGAACCGCAAAGGGAAAAAGCCTTTTCTTTGAGGTTTTTCTGCTGATTGGTTATGCATGCGGAATTGCACGGAAAATTATTCAGGTAAACGAGGGAAGCTCAGGATTTATTTTCTTCCTTAGCTTTTTCTTCTACGTCTTGAATTTTATAGAAATATCAATTGACGTGGCACTGTATTTCCGAAACAAAAAGCTCGATGAAGCGGAAACATTAGCTGCCGGACAGGTGTGAAACGGGAATATGGCATAAGACAATGCCGATTGAATTATCTGTTGCAGTTACATTATGAAATAAAGATTATAAATCCCGGCAATATCACCGTAAAAGTGATGCTGCCGGGATTTCAATAGATGAAGATTTTATCGCCTGTGCCGGACCTTATTTTTCGAATAAGCGTGTTTATTTCGTTCGTTTCGATGCCTGAAAGCTCCGGCTTTGGGAGATTTCTTGAATTTGTTGTCGGCCAGAACGAAATCTATCTGTCGTGTTTCCAAATCAGCACGCACAACTTCAATATTTACGCTGTCGCCGATGCGGAAAACAAAACCGTGACGCCTGCCGGTAACGCAGCGTGCCTTTTCGTCCAGTTCATAGTAATCACCGGCAATCGTTTCCAGTCTTATTAAACCTTCTACAGAATTTTCCAGTTCAGCAAATATGCCGAAATTTGTTATCCCTGAAATAACGGCAGGGAAGGTGCAGCCTACAAAATCACGGATATAGGCTGTTTTGTACAGGTCGGATACCGAGCGTTCACATAGCTCGGCAGTTCGTTCGGTATCGCTTGAATGTGATGCGGAGTCCTTTACAAAATCCGGATAATGCGACAAATCCTTTCCATCCAGAAACGCCTTTAAAATTCTGTGAATTGTAAGGTCGGGATAACGGCGTATCGGTGAAGTAAAGTGGGAATAGTATTTTGCCGCAAGACCAAAATGCCCTATACATTCCGGCCGATATTCCGCCTTCATAAGAGAACGAAGCATGTATGCCGCAATCATAGTTTCATTTTCCGTGCCCTTAATTTCGTTTAAAATTTGCTGTAAATCCTTCGGATAAACCTCCTTACCCTTCATAACGTATCCAAAGCTCCCGATAAACTTGCGGAAACTATCCATTTTTTCGGCATCAGGCTGCTCGTGTACTCGGTAAACAAAAGGAATATCAGCCCAAAATGCAAATTCTGCGACTGTTTCGTTAGCAATGAGCATAAATTCCTCAATCAGCCTGTGTGCATCATTACGTACAGTTTTTTCAATAGATACCGGTATGCCGTTTTCATCTAAATTTATTTTAGGTTCGGGAAAATCAAAATTAATGCTTCCCCTATCCATTCTGCGTTTAAATAAAAGCTTTGAGAGCTTGTGCATTTTGGTCAGAACAGGAACAAGGTGACGATACCGATTGCACATAACTTCATCTCCGCAAAGAATTTTTGCGGTATTATTATAGGTCATGCGTTCACAGGAGCGAATAACGCTTTTCACAAGCTTATGACGGATGACGTTTCCGCTTTCCTTGTCTATTTCCATGATAACAGACAGCGTCAGCCTGTCCTCATTCGGGTTCAGGCTGCACAGACCGTTTGACAGCTTTACCGGAAGCATTGGAATTACTCTGTCGGTAAGATACACGCTTGTTCCGCGTATAAACGCTTCATTATCCAAAGCTGAGCCTTCAGCTACATAATGAGTAACGTCTGCAATATGCACACCAAGCGAAAAGTTCCCGTTTTCGAGAATTTTCAGAGATACAGCGTCGTCAAAATCCCTGGCGTCATCTCCGTCGATTGTAAAAACGGTATCCTTTCTGTAATCCTCTCTGCCTTTGTAATCCTCAGGTGATAAACGGTCGGAGTATGCCGCAGCTTCTGACAGTGTTTCACTTTCAAAGGTTGTTTTTATGCCGTTTTCGATAATAATTGTGTCGGCAAATGTTTTTAAATCGCGGCTGCTGCCCAAAACGGCGGATACTTCGCCGTAAACAACGCCGTTGGGTAGAAAATCAGTCAGGTTAAGCAGAACTCTGTCACCGGTCTTCGCACCGCAAAGCTCTTTGAGCTTTACGGAAAACGGAAGACGGGGATTATCAGGCTTGGCGGAAAAATCGTCGGTTAAAACAGCACTGACAGGTCTTTGCGAACGTTCGAGTACGGATATAATTTCACCCTCGTCACGCCTGTGACGGTTTTTAATGAGCTTTACAAGAACCTTGTCGCCGTCTGTTGCTGTATTCATTGAGTCCGAGGGTATGAAAATATCCTTTTCTGCATTTTCGATGCGGACAAATCCGAATCCGCCCCGTGGATTTATGCTCAGAATTCCCGGGAAAATATTATTTTTTTCGCATGGAGCATAGCGTTTCCTTTTGGAACAAAAAATTTTACCCTCCCGTATTAGCTCGTCGATAATGGACTTAAATTCAGATGAGTCCTCTGCAGGTACATCTAGAACGACTGACAGTTCCTCAAAAGTGAGCGGAATATAGTTGCTGCTTGATATATATGAATAAATTTTATCTTTTCTTTCCATTTAATTATCCCCCTGCTATGTATTATTGTACAATATTTTTGTAAAATCATCAAGAGAAATGACTAAAAAAATAAAATATTATCAATAAAATATTGACTATTCTGTAAAAAAGTTATATAATATACAAGTATGTTAGTTTTTACAATGAAAGGATGGACAAACTATGAAAAAGAAGAGTATTCTACTTCTTACCCTTGTACTCATCATAGCTGTCATACTGAATTGTGTTGCCTTTATCGGTTTTGACATTTCAGGTTTTAAGTATGGCGGAATTTTTGATGAAAATAAGGGTATCAGAAAGGGTATCGACTTAGCGGGCGGTTCGGTTATCACATTCCAGCCCAGCAAGCAATCCCCGACAGACGCAGAAATGGATATTGTCGAGGCAATTTTCAACGCTCGTCTTACAAATGCAGGCTATACAGAAGCAAGAATTTCAAGAGGTAATGAAGGACAGATTACCGTAGAAATTCCGTCGGTAACCGACACAGACGAAGCCGCAAGCCTTTTGGGTTCAACGGCTAAGCTTACCTTCCGTGATGCGGACGGCAACGTGGTTCTGGACGGCGCTGCCGATATCAAGGACGCTGAGTACAAGTACGGACAGACTTCCAGCACGGCTGCTGCAAGTCAGGCGTATGTTCAGCTTACTCTGACCCAGGATGCAGTTTCAAAATTTGCTGCTGCAACAAAGGCTGCTGCGGCTCGTACCGACGGCGGTAACTATATTTCTATAGTTATGGACGACAACATAATATCCAGCCCTTCGGTTAAATCGGAAATCAACTCCGAAACATGTATAATTGAAGGAAACTTTACGCCCGAAACGGCACAGGAGCTTGCAAACCAGATTAAGTCCGGTCAATTGCCTTTTGAACTCAATGTAATATCCAAGGAAACCATCGGTGCGGAACTCGGTGCCGACGCACTTCCCACATCAATGATGGCGGCAGGCATCGGATTGCTGATAATAATGCTGTTTATGATTATTATGTACAGAATGTCCGGAGTTTTAGCATCAATTGCATTGGCGGTTTACGTAGGACTTATTTCACTTATTCTCGGGCTTTTGAGAGTAAACCTGAGCTTGTCCGGTATTGCAGGTATAATAACGTCACTCGGCATGGCGGTCGACGCTAACGTTATTATATTCGAAAGAATGAAGGAAGAGCTAAAGCTTGGAAAAACGATGAAAGCGTCTGTTGAGGCAGGCTTTAACAAGGCATTTTCCGCAATCTTGGATTCAAACATTACAACAATAATCTCCTGTATAGTGCTTTATCTTTCCGGTATCGGAACAATCAGAGGATTTGCTGTAACGCTTGGACTGGGTGTTGCGGTAAGTATGTTTACTGCTATTGTAATTACGAAATTCCTCTTGAAACAGCTTGTTAATCTTAATATTAAGAACCGTAAGCTGTTCTGCGCATGATTAAGGAGGGTGAGATAGATGAAAAATTTTAAATTTACCGAAAACAGAATTAAATTTTTACTGCTGCCTATTCTTATCATTATCGCGGGACTCATTATGCTTTTTGTACGCGGCTTCAACTTCGATACGGAATTTGTAGGCGGTATCAGAATGCAGGTTAATATCGGTTCTGAGTTTGATAACCAGGAGGTTGCAAATCTTGTAACAGAGGTTGCCGGTGAAGTTGCCGCTCCTGTCGTTCAGAAAATAGGAAACGGAACTCAGGCTACAATAAAAATGTCTGAGGTTGATGACGCAACTAAAACAAAGCTGACCGATGCAATTAAGGAAAAATACGGTGATGACGCGATTATGTCAATGAACTCGGCGTCGGCAAGCTTCGGTACTCAGGTACAGAGAAAGACCCTTGTATATACACTTATAGCGATTTTGTGCATTCTTGCATATATTGCTGTCAGATTCGAGGTTAAAAGTGCGATTATGGCAGTTTTAGCTCTTGCAATTAATATTCTTGTTATGATGGCTGTATACCTGATAAGCTATACTCCGCTTAACACGACCTTCATTGCAGCAATGCTTACGGTTGTCGGATATTCAATCAACAACACAATTGTAGTATTTGACAGAATACGTGAAAATATGCGCGGATTTAATGCGAAAAAGGGTCACCGTGTGGCTGATATTGTTAATACAAGTATTTCGGAATCTATGGGCAGAACCCTTAATACAACGATTACAACTCTGATAACCGTTATACTTCTGTATATTTTCGGAGTAAATTCAATAAAGGGATTTGCATTTCCGCTTATAATCGGCGTTATCATCGGTGCTTATACATCGATATTTATAGCGAGTCCATTCTGGGCTGTTTGGAAACAGTCGGAGGTTGACTCAAAGCAAGGGAAAAAATAAAATAAAAAAATGCGGCAAAAAATCTTTTGTCGCATTTTTTAATATGTAACACGTGAGAACTGACCCTTTTTTTAATAGAAAAGTGCATAATTGCAAATATTAAATTAATGTGAACATTTAGTTGATTCCTTGACAAATAAACCAAGATGTGGTAAAATAACTGAGTATCAGATGTGGTGTTAATGGCTTCTTTAGTTGAAACTGTGCGGCATAAATGGCATATACATGATACAATGTATGCATATTTTAAAAGGGGACAAACCTTTTATATATGCACTTTTTTTGAGTTAGGAAAAATAAGAAAGGGTGATTTCATGATAAAAAGACTGATGCAGAGCGTACGGGAAAACAAAACGCCTGCAATTCTCACGCTTATTCTGATTTTGGGAGAAGCGATTATAGAAACGATTATTCCGTTTGTAACTGCCGACCTTGTGAATTTGGTAAAAAGCGGAACAGAAATAGGCACCATTTTAAAAATTGGCTCAGTTATGGTTGCCCTTGCATGTCTGTCGCTTGCCTGCGGCGGGCTGGCGGGTGTTACATGCGCAAAGGCTTCTGCCGGATTTGCCCGTAATCTGCGGCGGGATATGCTGCACAAGATTCAGTCCTACACGTTTGAAAATATTGATAAATTTTCATCATCATCCCTTGTTACGCGTATGACTACCGATGTTACAAATGTGCAGATGTCTTTTATGATGATTATTCGTACGGCAATAAGAAGTCCGCTTATGATGATTTTTTCCATAGCAATGGCGTATTATATGGGAGGAAGTCTTGCAACAGCGTTTGTAATTGTTGTTCCGGTGCTGGGATTTGGATTGTGGTATATAAGCCGCAAAGCAATGCCTGCGTTCAGACGCGTATTCAAAAAGTATGACCGCCTGAATGAATCCATCGAGGAAAATGTTCGAGCAATGCGAGTGGTAAAAGGATTTTCACGGGAAGAATTTGAAAAGAAAAAGTTCGGAACAGCCGCAGAGGATATTCAAAATGATTTCACGCACGCCGAACGAATTGTTGCGTTCAATGCGCCTCTTATGACTCTGTGCATGAATTTTAATTCTATTTTTATTTTGCTGGTTGGGTCAAAGCTTGCTGTTCAAAGCAAAGGAGTTATCGTTGATGTTGGTCAGATTTCGGCGATGCTTACCTATGGCGTACAAATTCTGATGTCACTTATGATGCTGTCTATGATTTATGTCATGATAACCATGTCGGCTGAATCTGCGAAACGTATTTGTGAGGTTCTTGAAGAACAACCGGCGCTTTCCGAGTGCGAAAATCCGGTTATGAGCGTGAAGGACGGCTCAATTGATTTTGAAGGTGTTAACTTCAAATATGCTCAGACGGCCAGGAAAAATGCCCTGTCCGATATTAATCTGCATATCAAATCGGGTATGACGGTGGGCATAATTGGAGGAACCGGCTCAAGTAAATCCTCTCTTGTTCAGCTTATTCCGCGGCTTTATGATACTACCGACGGTGAAGTAAAGGTAGGAGGAGTGAACGTAAAGAATTACAGTATTAAAATTCTTCGTGACGCTGTTGCCATGGTTCTGCAGAAAAATCTGTTATTTTCAGGAACAATTAAGGATAATCTAAAATGGGGAAACGAGAATGCAACCGATGAAGAAATTGTCCAGGCATGCCGTCTTGCTCAGGCAGACGAATTTGTAAACAGCTTCCCTGACGGCTATGATACAAAAATTGAACAGGGCGGAACAAATGTATCGGGCGGTCAGAAACAAAGATTGTGTATTGCCCGCGCACTGCTGAAAAAGCCAAAGATACTTATTTTAGATGATTCCACAAGTGCTGTTGATACAAAAACAGATGCCTTAATACGCAGAGGATTTAAAAATTATATCCCTGAAACCACAAAAATAATAATTGCACAACGTATATCATCAGTAGAAGAAGCCGATATGATAATCGTAATGGATGGCGGACGTATTGCCGCGGCGGGGAAACATGATGAATTGTTGAAAACATGTGATATTTACCGGGAGGTATATGAACAGCAGACGAACGGAGGTGATGGAGTTGAAGAATAAGATGAAAAAAACTCAAAAAGGTACTTTCGGACGCGTAATAAAAACTCTGGCGGAATATTATCCAAAGCTTTTTCCTCTTGTAGTGTTCTGTATACTCTTTTCCTCGGCGGCAGCGGCTGTTCCCGATATTTTTATTCAAAAAATAATTGCGGTTATTGAAAAATATTATGCCGCCGGTGACTGGCATAGCGCATACGGCGAAATTTTGCCGAAGATTATTACGCTGGCTGTTATCTATGCTGTGTCGCTTGCTGCAACACTGCTATATGCGCAGCTTATGGCAGTAATCACTCAGGGTTTTTTGAAAAAACTTCGATGCTCTATGTTTGACGGTATGCAGAATTTGCCTATAAAATATTTCGATACCAACAAACACGGCGATATTATGAGCTATTACACAAACGATATTGATACACTGCGTCAGATGGTATCACAGTCAATTCCATCGCTTATCCGTGCCGGTACAGTGGTAATATGTGTATTCTTTGTAATGCTGTATTACAGTATTCCCATGACAATGGTTTTGCTGTCAGGAGTTGCGGTTATGATTGTTGTTTCCGGAAAAATAGGCGGAGGTTCAGCAAAATATTTTATGCGCCAGCAAAAGTCGCTGGGATGCGCCGAGGGATTTGTTCAGGAGATGATGAACGGTCAGAAGGTTATTAAGGTTTTCTGCCATGAAAAGGAGTGTAAGGAGGATTTCGATAAGATTAATGACGAGCTGTGTGAAGACAGCTTCAGGGCAAATGCATATGCAAATGTTCTTGGACCCCTCATTCAGAATATCGGAAATGTGCTGTATGTTATAATAGCAGTTGCCGGAGGAATTTTCCTCGTATCCGGTATGCCTAATTTCAGTTTTTCCGGTATGGCGTTTAATATAAGCATTATTGTGCCGTTTTTGAACATGACTAAGCAGTTTACCGGCAACATTAACCAGCTTACCCAGCAAATCAACTCTATTGTAATGGGTATGGCAGGTGCTGAACGTATTTTCTCGCTTATGGATGAAAAGCCGGAGGATGATAAGGGGTATGTAACGCTTGTTAACGCCAAAATATCCTCAGACGGAACGGTTACCGAAAGTGATAAGCACACAGGAGAATGGGCATGGAAGCATCCGCATAGTGACGGAAGCGTAACATACACGCCTCTTCGCGGCGACGTGCGCCTGTTCGATGTTGACTTCGAGTATGAGGAAGGAAAACCGGTACTTCACGGCGTTTCGGTGTGCGCAGAGCCGGGTCAGAAGGTGGCGTTTGTCGGAGCGACAGGTGCGGGAAAAACTACTATTACAAATCTTATTAATCGATTTTATGATATTGCAGACGGAAAAATCCGCTATGACGGTATAAATATAAATAAAATCAAGAAAGCAGATTTGCGAAGGTCACTTGGTATAGTTTTGCAGGAAACAAACCTGTTTACAGGAACGGTTATGGATAATATTCGTTATGGTAATATAGACGCAACTGACGAGGAATGCATCGAGGCTGCAAAACTTGCAGGTGCAGACGACTTTATTACACGGCTGCCTAATGGTTATAATACCGAGCTTTCAAATAACGGCACGAACCTCTCACAGGGACAGCGCCAGCTCATTGCAATTGCGAGAACAGCTGTTGCAGATCCTCCGGTAATGATTTTGGACGAGGCTACATCAAGCATTGATACCCGTACCGAGGCAATAGTACAGAAGGGTATGGACCGTCTTATGAAGGGAAGAACGGTATTTGTAATAGCACACAGGCTTTCCACTGTAA
>JAQXUJ010000021.1 GCA_029219925.1 Clostridiales bacterium
TATATAATATGGCGTATTACAGTAATTCCTATCAAAAATGGATTAGTTAGCTTTATTCTAGGGATTATGCTTTACTTAGCAGAATTCCTTGGATTAATTGCTTTTTTTAATTTTCAATATCTATTTACAAAAAAATATCAACTTGAGCTAAAAACATTAGATGATTTTAATAAAAAGAGCATCCCTAGTGTTGATGTATTAATTTGTACTTATAATGAACCTTTAAGTTTATTAGAGAAAACTATAGCTGCTACAACAAATTTAAATTATCCTCATGATAAGTTAAAGATTTATGTTTGTGATGATGGTAAGAGAGAGAATCTAAGGTTATTATGTTCCAAATACAAAGTTAACTATATTACTAGAGAGGATAATGAAGGTGCAAAAGCAGGTAATATTAATAACGCTCTCAAACATATAAGAGGTGATTTATTTGCAGTATTAGATGCTGATATGATTCCAAAAGAAGAATTTCTCGAAAAAACCGTTGGGTATTTTTCAAATGAAAATATGGCCTTTGTGCAAACACCTCAAGTATATTACAATCAAGACATGTATCAATATAATCTTAAAAAACATATACCTAATGAACAAGACTTTTTTATGAGAGATATTCAAGAGGCTAGAGCTTCTAGAGATGCAGTTTTGCATGTAGGAACAAATGCTATATTCAGAAAAAAATATGTAGAAGAAATTGGCGGATATCCTACTTGCTCCATAACAGAAGATATGGCTGTAGGTATGCTTTTACAAGAAAAAGGTTATTTATCAACTTTAGTTAACGAGGAATTAGTTTTAGGACTTAGCGCTAGCACTTTTACAGAACTTGTAAAGCAAAGAGATAGATGGTGTAGAGGAAATCTTCAAGTTCTTAAACATTTTAATCCTTTATTTTCAAAAGATTTAACCTTTGGTCAGAAGATTGCCTATTTTGATGGAGCTGTATATTGGTTTTCTAATTTACAGAAAATGATTTATATAATTTGTCCTCTAATATATCTTCTTACATCAACTTTAATTATAGATTCTAATATTAAAACTTTATTAACTACTTATATTCCTTTTTTAGCAGGACAGTATTTTATATTTAAAGCTTTTTCTCCAAAAAGCCGAAGTGTGACATGGTCTCATTATTACGATATGGCTATGGCTCCTCATTTAACCTTATCTATAATAAAAGAAATATTATGTCTAAATATAAAATTTAATGTTACATCAAAGGAAGTAGTTCTTGATAAAAAAAGCTTCCAGTTTAAAATAGTTTTACCTCATATAATTCTAATTATTATTAGTATTATTGCTTGGATTGTATCGACAAAACTTGTATTTGAAAACAATATGCATTTTGGTGCATATTTAATAAATATAACTTGGAGCATTTTTAACTTCTATGGTGCATTAATAAGCATAAAAGTTGCTTATCAAAAACCTATTTTCAGACTAAGCGAAAGAATTCATATAAACGATAATTTAATTGTTAGTTTACATAAAAAATCAAATACTACAATAGAAGGTAAGTTATTCGATATATCTGAGAAGGGTGCTGGAATTGTTTTAAAGGGCAATACACTAGCAAAGTCTACACTAAAAATTAATGATACAATTCAATTAAATTTATTAAATCATAATTTTGAATGTAGAGTTTGTAGATTAAATAATCATATATTAGGACTTGAGTTTAATACTCTAAATGCGAAAGAAATGAGATTAATAATGAGCATATTCACCAAATATATGAAGCCTTATTATGATAATAAAAAAGTTCAAAACTATATTATAAACAATCAAAAAGAATCCAATTGCGCATAAAAAATAACATTATAAAATAACTAATGCGTATAGTTAAATAAATACCCCTTTATGGCAATGATAAAATTATAAAATCAATGCCATAAAGGGGTGTTTTTTATGGTATATAATCAATTATCTATCTTTATTATCGAAGGTATCAACTTGTCCAACTCCTATTTTTATATCTTCTACACCATGTATAGCTGGTGGATTTGATTTAGCAGGAGCTTTTCCTTTGAAGATTATGTGTAATAAAAGAAGAACGCTTAGAGTTGTTAATAAGCATTCTTTTTCATAATAAATTATATATTTTTTAAATTTTTCATACTAAGATCAAGATTTTTAACAGAGTGGGTAAGAGCTCCCACAGAAATATAATCTACACCAATCTCAGCAATAGATTTGATATTTTCTAATCTAACATTACCAGAAAATTCAATAGTAGCTTTATCACCAATCATTTCAACTGCTTCTTTTGCCATATCTAAACTCATATTATCTAGCATTATAATATCAGCCTTAGCATCAAGAGCTTCTTTTACCATATCTAAACT
>JAQXUJ010000022.1 GCA_029219925.1 Clostridiales bacterium
GTGTTTTCATCTGTAACATCACATTCACAGGTCATAACATTATCGGAGTAGTTTTTTAATTCATCTTTTAACTCCGAAAGCGTTTCAGCATTGACATCCACAAGTACAAGACTTGCCCCCTCTTGTGCTAATTTTAATGCTACCGCACGTCCTATTCCGACAGCCGCACCTGTGACAAGTGCTGTTTTATCTGTAAAATTCATAATTTTTACCTCATCAAATAATTTTATTTCATGTTATCTCTTATCATCTTTATTTTTTTCAAAAGCGGCTGTTGAGGTGTTGCAAGCGCATCATATTCATGCACGCACAGATACATACAGCAGCCAAGCTCTCCGCCTATACGCCGCAAAATTCCGCATTCGCCGCCGCATAGGAACAGGAATGGGATTTTCAGATTTTCCTTAAGCATATTTATAATCTTAAGATTTTCAAGCTGCTGCTCCATTGTTTCCGCCCCGGTAACTATTTTACATATGTCCGCACCGCGGCTCTGATGCTCGAGAGCTACCTCAAGAACACGTTCGGCAGGCGTGTATTTTAGTATATGCGAGGACATTAGAACCGCCGCACCCTTGTCATGAATTCTCCTTATAAGCTCCTTTTGCTTTTCTATTGCCGTTTTATCAACCGCCACCTCGTCCGGCTGTCTGTCAAAGTAATCTCCCACAATATCACACAAATCCGCACCGCATTCTGCAAGCTCAACAAGCTCCTCGGCGAGCATATCATCGGTTTTCCCTTCATTGAAGGCATGTCGGTAATTTGTTACATATACCGGCTTGTCTTTTACATATGAAAACAAATCCTTGTAAACTTCTTTTGTTCTGTATTCGCTTTTCATCTGCTCAAACTGCATTCCGAAAGCCTCTGCACCATCGGGAATTGACTTGTCGATAAGCTCTTTTATTCTGTTGGGATTGTCCGCCTGAACCATAGTCGTAAGCAGCGGTTTATCATGCTCGAAAAATGACTTTTTCATAATCAGCAACGCCTCCCTGCTGCGTTTCTGCCGCCGTCAATCATGATATTTTCACCGTTTATGAATTGTCCCTTTTCAGACGCAATAAACAAAATCAAATCAATAATCTCCTGCGGCTCTGCCGCCCTGCCCATAGGCGTTCTCATATTTGCCATAGCTGCTCTTGTGAGCACCGGTCCCGGAGAAACGCATACGCATCTTATGTTATGTCCCGCTCCGTACTGCGCAATTGATTTTGTAAGACCGTACATCAGCCCTGCTTTCGCTGTAGGATAATCCATACCCTGTCCATCCCCCTCAGCGCCTGTGATAGAACCGATATTTATAATAAGACCGCTGCTTTGCTCCCTCATCTGTTTTAAAACTGCATGGGCAAAATAGAACGGTCCTTTTAAGTTTACATCAATACCCCAATCAAATACATCAATAGGAACATCCGGAAAATCCGTTTCCCCACCTACATTCAGCATACGTCTTGCCGTGCCTCCGGCAAAGTTTGCCATAATGTCAATACTACCGAATGTTTCAACCGCTTTATCCCTTGCGGCGCATACCTGAACATAATCTCTTACATCGCATATAACGCCCACAGCTTTTCCATTGCCTTTGTCATTTATTTCCTTGACTTTTTCATCAAGGACCTTTTCATTTACATCACACATAACAACATTGCCGCCAAGCTCCGTAAAATTCTGTGCAAACAAAAGTCCCATGCCCGAAGCGGCACCTGTCGATATTGCTGTTTTTCCCGTGAAATCCATGAAATCACCCTCCTTGAAAATTATATATAAATATTATAACGCATAAAATTTTTATTTCAATGCGTAAAATGATACTCCTTTGATGTTTCTGATACCTTTCTTGCAATTTTCTTGACTTTTTATAATAAAAAAGGTATGATTAATGTATAGAATCAAAGAGGGGATATGTCAAAATGCTTAGTAATATAACAATTACCGACATAAAAGAAATTTTTACGGTTTTTTCTCCGAAGGGAAGATTCGGAAAAATAGAGAACAGAAAAAGCTTCGGTTTATCGTATTGCATAGACGGGCAGATTACATATACTCATAACGGGAACAAAATAATATCGGATAAAAATCATGCTATCATACTTCCCGAAGGGCAGACATACACCCTTTACGGTGACAAAACCGGAAGCTTTCCGGTTATAAATTTCACATGCGCCGACTTTTTATGTGATACTGTTATTTCTCTTCCGGTTCAAAATACCGAAGCATATATTAAAGATTTTGAGAATCTCCGCTCTCTGTCACTTTTTGACGGTAACAGAGCGGAAATGATGAGTATTTTTTATCATATGCTTCATCGTCTGTCCGCACAAAACTCATCATGCAAGGTTATAATGCCTGCTATAAAATATCTTGAAAGCAATTATCAGAATTCCAATCTTACAAATGCAGAATTGGCAGAGCAGTGCAAGATAAGTGAGATCTATTTCCGCCGTATTTTTACAAGCTATTACAATACGACACCCAGGCAGTTTCTGATAGATATAAGAGTAAACAAAGCGAAACAACTTCTTTCGGAAGGTGCGTTAAAAATAAATGCCATTGCAGCAAGCTGCGGTTTTTCAAATCAGTATCATTTCTGCCGTGTTTTTAAGGATAAGACAGGACTTACTCCCACGGAATACATGAAACAGAACAGGATTTATAATATATAAATTTCTTGTCTTTTAGTTTACAACATCTAATTGATACCTACAACCAAGTATTATTTTTTTCTGTCTGTCAATTCCGGGTCAGAATATATCGACAGCGATGAATAGTTATTAACCATCATTTATTTTTCTGTATTCTGATGGAGATATGCCCATTTCTTTTTTAAAAAGCCTACTGAAATAATACGGATCTTCAAAGCCTGCAGAATGGGCAACTTCAGCCACCGTGAAATTTGATGCTATTAACATATTTTTAGCTTTCTCCAGTTTTAGAAAGTTAATATATTTAATAGGAGAAATGTTCAATGTTTGTTTAAATATCCTTCTCAAATGTATTTCGGAAATATTTATATAATCAGCAATAGCAGGGACCGAAAAATCCGATTCGGTATAATGTTCAAAAATAAATGATGATATTTTTGAAAACAGCTCATTTTTTTTGATATATTCTTTATTTTCGGATTTTATTGCTTCCGTATACAAGCTGTAAATGGCTGAAAATGCTTGAGGGATGTACCATGGACTTTTGTTATTCCATATATGAAATATTTTTAAAAACTCGTTTTTCAAAGTTGGAGAAATATTATTAAACGCACTGCTGTTTCTTGGTTTATCACAGCTGTTAAAATCAAAATCAATAAATATAAATTTGCTTTTATCTGATATTTTTATATCATATATGCTGTCTTTTGCCAAATATATAAAACTTTTCGAATCAGCGACAAAGGAATATCCGTCAAAAAAATATTCTGCTTCACCGTACAGGAAATGCACAAAACAATCGCTGTATCTGCCGACATTCTTTTTTTTCACTATTCCGGGATTAAATTCACCGTCACATACAGTATGAATTTTGTTTATAATAAGATTCCTTTCCATGCTTCATCACCAATATCAATAATATTATTTTTTTTGTTTTATGTCAATATAATTTTCTAAAATTTATGTTAAAAAAATCCATGTTGTTTTTTTTATTAATTCACTTTTACCTTACCGCATGCTACAATTTTAAAAAATACATGTTACAAGGAGATTGAGTCATATGGAAATTAAAAGCTTTAAACATAGCAAAACGGCTATTGAAGATCAGTATGCACGAATTAACGGTCTTGTAAACAAGGATGAATCCCAAAAGCTTTATCATGAGTTGCGGAACATATATTATATTGAAAAGTCCAAGCAGGTCGGAAAAGGGAAGGCGATAAAATATTATTTTGAAAATGTCAGGCTGTTTATAAATCCGGATGATATTTTCGCCGATATGGCGGATATATCCAATACTCCTATGCGTCTGAGGGATGAAGAATATCAGAAATACAAGAAATATGATGATAAAGCGGTTGCAATACAAAAGGAAGGTGCATTCTGGGCAGATTGCGATTTTGGTCATACCATGCCGGATTGGAATGTTGTTTTTAACCTTGGAATAACCGGAATAATAAAAAGAGCCGAACAATATTTGCAAAATAACAAATTGACTGAATCACAGATGGAATTTTATTTGTCTGTAAAGTACGCATATGAAGGTATATTGATATTTATTAAAAGGCTGCGAAAGGAAGCTCTCGCTGTGAAATCCGAGAATGCAGAATTTGCGGCAAAAAATCTGGAAGCTTTATCAAAAGGGAAACCAACCACCCTTGCGGAGGCAATGCAGTTATATTTTATATATTATATGGCTCAGAGCTTTGTGGAATCTTATAATAATCTGCGTTCATTGGGAGCGCTTGACGATATTCTCTATCCATATTATAAGCACGATATTGATAATGGCATATGTGACGAGGAGGATGTGCGCGAGCTTATAAGATACTTTCTGTTTAAATGGAATTCCATGAATATTACTGCCAATATTCCGTTTAACCTATGCACCAACACAAATGAGCTCACCTATCTGATACTGGAGGAGTATGTTAATCTTAACGTACCGGATCCGAAAATCCATGTAAAATGTTCTGCCCAAACTCCTGATAAAGTGTATAAAATTATTATGGAGTCAATAAGGCATGGAAATAACAGCTTTGTATTTATGAATGATGAGGTTATAAAAAAAGGGCTTATGCATATCGGCATTGAACCGGAGGATGCAAAAGATTACACGATAATAGGCTGCTATGAGCCATGCGCCGCAGGCAAGGAAATCCCATGCACATTAAACGGAAGAATCAATATGCCTATGGCAGTTGAGGTTGTTTTAAACGGCGGAAAAAAGTTCAATTCCGAAAATGTAATAGGAATTGACTTCGGCAAAAGTTTTACATCCTTTGAGATGTTTTACAATGCGGTGAAAGAACAGTTAAAGGTATGGAGCGAAATGGCTATTAGGGAAATTAATGCCATAGAAAAGCAGTACCCCAATATTAATCACTCCCCCGTTTTGTCGGCAACATTTAACAGCTGTATGGAAGAGGGCAAGGACGTTTATGCCGGAGGTGCAAAATACAACAACTCATCAATATGTGCTTTCGGAATTGCCACTATTGTTGATGAGCTTATAGCAATTAAAAAGGCAGTATTTGAAGATAAAATAATTACTTTAAGTGAGCTTACCGATGTTTTGAAAAATAATTGGAACGGTTCAGAGGTACTCCGTAAAACAATGCAGGATAAGTATCCCAAATACGGTAATAATGTTGCTGAGGTTGACGAATTGGCAAATGACTTAATGTCATATATGTCGGATTGCATTGACAATAAGCCCAACGGCAGAGGCGGTGTTTACAGAATGGGACTGTTTTCTATAGACTGGATAATTGATTACGGAAAACAGTTGGGCGCATCGGCTGACGGAAGATTTTCGGGTGAACCTATTTCGAAGAATTTATCGGCAAGTGTCGGTATGGATAAAAAAGGAGTCACGGGAATTATTAATTCTGTGACAAAATTTGATTATTCTCTTGCGCCGAACGGCTCTGTGCTTGATTTGCATCTGCATCCGGCGGCCGTATCGGGCGATGAAGGCATCGGCATTATGACAAGCCTTGTAAAAACCTACTTATCAAAAGGTGGTTTTGCTGTTCATATTAATGTCATGAACCCCGAAACATTAAAAAAAGCACAGAAAAATCCCGAAAAGTATAAAAATCTGCAAGTCAGGTTGTGCGGATGGAACGTTTATTTTACGGATTTAAACGTAGAAATGCAGAATAACCTGATAAAAAGTATGGAAAGATGAAAATGTTTACTGTATCTCTAACCATTAACCGGAATGATTATAAGCGATAATATGAACAAATAAGAACAGAAAATATACGGTAGGAGGAAAATATGAGTAAAGCGATGGTTTTCGATATAAAGCGTTTTGCCGTTCACGATGGGGACGGAATACGCACAACTGTATTTTTAAAAGGTTGTCCATTGAAATGTCTGTGGTGCCACAATCCCGAGGGAATATCACCGAAGCCGCAGCTTGCATATTATTCTCATAAGTGTATTGGCTGTGGAGAGTGCATAAATGTATGCCCGCAGAAAGCACATAAAATAGAAAACGGAATGCATATTTTTGCCCGTGAACTGTGTACAAACTGCGGAAAATGCGAGAGGGTTTGTCTTGGAAACGCATTAAAACTATACGGTAAGAAATATACTGTACAGGAGATTTTGCCTATTCTTTTGGAGGATAGGGAATTTTACGATAATTCCGGCGGCGGAGTAACAATATCAGGAGGAGAGTGTCTGCTGCATGCCGATTTTTGCAAAGAACTGCTAATGGAGCTTAAGAAGGAAAATATACATACTGCGGTAGATACCTGTGGCTTTGTACCAAAAGAAGCCTTCGACAAGGTCATGCCATATACAGATATATTTCTGTATGATATAAAAGCGATTGACGAAAATATTCATATAAAGTGTACGGGACAATCCAATAAAATTATTCTGGAAAATCTCAAGTATATTGATGACAGTGGTAAGAATATTGAAGTCAGAATCCCATATGTCCCGGGGTATAATTCTGATGAGAAGGACAAAATTATTAATATCATTAAACAATTTAATAATATAACAAAAGTACGTGTTTTGGCATATCATAATTACGCAGGTTCAAAATATGATGCGCTGTCCATGGAAAATACACTTCCTTCAACAATTCCGTCTGATGAGGCTGTTGAGCAATTCCAAAAGGAAATAGATCAGACATTAATGTGATGATAAAATAAAACGCATATACTCAAGGGATTACGGCTTTTTAAGCTGCAGCAAAAATTAAAACCACATATTTTTTATATTATAACCATCATGAAAAGTCATTATTTTTGCCTTTTTTCTATTCAGTAGACGTTAAATAATGAATAGAAAAAATAAAAACCTTCTATGACAAAACAAAAAGTCGTAGAAGGTTTTTACATATAAAAAGAAAATATCCATTTTATCAAGTCAAATACTATTGATTAAACAGCAGCTGCTCAATGGCATAAGCAACGCCATCCTGTTCGCATTCCAAAGTTACAAAATCCGCCGAATCCTTAAGCTGAGGCACTGCGTTTCCCATGGCAACTGCAATACCTGCGGCCGCCAACATATCGGCGTCATTTACCGAATCTCCCACGGCAATTGTGCGTTTGGGAGGTATGCCAAGCTTTTCCGCAGTTATACGCATAGCCTTCGCCTTGGAACAGCCCTCCGGAAATCCTTCCATATACCAGCCGTGACAGTAGGTACAGAGATTTTCGGTCATTGACGCAAGCTGCTCTGCCGTAACAACTTCACCGACGCTGCGCTCGGTGCCAAGCAATTCTGTTTCAAATATTTCCACCTTCTGAATTTTATCCTTCAGACACTTTTCATAAAAATCCTCCCCGCTGCGGATGAAGGTAAGTTTTGGATTATTCAAAAATCCTGACGGGTTTAGCACATATATGTTTCCGGGTGCGCCGAACAGTACGCTGTGCTCCGACCCCTCAAAGGCACGGTAAATTTTTTCAAGTGCCTGCTTTTCAATAGGGTGTTCATACAAAATCTTATCACCCATAACCGCCTGAGTGCCCACGCCCGAAATTACTCCGTCAAACTCGAGCTCCTCCATCACCTTGGGCTGTATCCACGCATATGACCTGCCGGTGTTCAGGAATACGTAATGCCCTGATTCACGTGCCTTTTTTATCGCACTTTTATTCCCCTCCGACACACTGCCTCCAAAGGGGAAGTCGGCACCGCCCACCAGCGTGCCGTCTATGTCCAAAAATATAATGTACCTGTCCATTTCTGCAATCTCCTACCTGATAATATCTCCCACGCCGTTTAAAATGTATTTAGGTCTGTACGGGAATTTGTCAATGTCCTCCAGCGAAGTAATGCCGCTGAGAACCAGAATCGTGTCCATATTCGACTCAATCCCTGCAATGATATCGGTATCCATTCTATCACCCACAAACGCAATCTCGGTACTGTGACAGTTCAGCTTTTTCAGACCATGGCGCAGCATCAGCGGATTGGGCTTGCCGACAAAATATGCCTTTTTGCCGGTAGTTATCTCAATGGGCGCAATCAGCGAGCCTGTGGCAGGCATAATTCCGTGAGTTGTCGGACCGGAAATATCCGGATTGGCGCCTATCAGCTTTGCACCATTATTCACCAGTTCAATTGCCTTTTCGATTTTTTCAAAGTTATAGGTCCGTGTTTCTCCCACAACAACATAGTCGGGATTTACATCGTTCATATAAATATCCCTGTCATAAAGCGCCTTTGTCAAAGACGGCTCTCCGATAACATACGCCGTACAGCCCGGTTTCTGCGTGCTCAAAAACTCCGCCGTAGCCATGGCGCTGGTATAAAAGTGGTCCGCCGACACCGACAGTCCCATTCTTTCCAGCTTCATGCTAAGCTCATGGGGCGTTTTTTCCGGACTGTTCGTTAAAAACACAAATTTCTTATCATTGTCTATCAGCCAGTTCACAAACTCGGTAACGCCGTCAAGCAGCCGGTCGCCGTGGTAGATAACACCGTCCATATCGCATATAAAGCCCTTTTTGTTAATAATCTCTTCCATACTTTTTCTCCTTTATGTTTATTTATTCAGCTTATGATATTCGCTGTATATCTCCCTTTTAGGCAAATTTCTGTCCTTTGCCGCTTTTTTCACCGCATCTTTGGGGTCATCTCCCCCACTGATGTACCTTTCCACATGCTCGGTGACGGTCATATGCTCCCACCATTGCTCCTCTGCCGTTTCCCTTGCTCCTTCAATGATAATGACATATTCGCCCTTCGGCGATTTTTCCCTATAAAGCTCCTGAGCCTCGGCTAAGGTTGTACGGATTACCTCTTCATGAATTTTTGTAAGCTCCCGCACAAGGGCAATTTTTCTGTCACCAAAAACCTCCAGCATATCCGCAAGCGTATACACCAGCTTATGCGGCGCCTCGTAAAAAATCAGCGTATGCGAATCCTTCCTGACGCTTTCAAGATGTTCCTTTCTATGCCGCTTATTCACCGACAAAAATCCCTCGAATGCAAAACGACGGGTGGGAAGTCCCGATAAAATCAGGGCGTTTATACCTGCGACGCAGCCCGGAATTGAAGTGACCTCCAAATCCTCCTCTATACAAAGCTTAACCAAATCTTCGCCCGGGTCGGATATGGCGGGTGTTCCTGCGTCAGACACCAGCGCCACGTTTTTTCCCTCTTTTAAAAGCCCCGTAATATATTTGCCCTTTTCCCGCTTATTATGCTCATGATAGCTGGTAAGCGGTTTTTGTATTCCAAATGCGTTTAACAGCTGCACCGTTCGCCGGGTATCCTCGCAGGCAATCAAATCAACCGTTTTGAATACCTCCAGACATCTCGCCGATATGTCCCCCAGGTTTCCTATGGGCGTGGCGCATAAATATAACATTCCCTTCATCGTTCGTAAATCCTCTTTAATTCTTCCGTTTCCGAGCCGTCGCTGTTGTAGAGATATAATGTCGGTGCAATACGCAGCTCTCTGCCGCCCTTATATGCGCCGTCTGCCAGCACAAGACACGGCTCGCTGCCCAATCCTTTATGGACAAAGCGTATTCGCTTAGGCTCAATTTCATATTTGCGCATAAGGCAGATTATATCCGCCAGCCGCCCCGGCTTATGCACCAGCATCAGATGTCCCTTCTGCTTCAGCAGCTGCGCCGATACCGCGATTACATCCTCCAGCGTACACATAACCTCATGCCGTGCTATAAGCTTGGTATCAAGAGGGTTGGTTACGCCGGTACCCACAGGCATGTAGGGCGGATTGCAGGTGATTACGTCAAATCTGCGTTTTCCGTAAATCTGCGTCGCATTTTTAAGGTCGCCGCAGGTGAGCTTTACCCGCTCGGAAAGACCATTTATCATGACCGACCTCTGCGCCGTTTCAAAAACGTCCTCCTGAATTTCAATCCCGCATATTTCCGACGTTTTTGTTTTATGGCTCAGCAGTATGGGAATTATTCCGCTGCCACAGCACAGGTCAAGGGTTTTCTCCGACGGGGTATCCTTGGCAAAATCCGCCAGCAGTACGGCGTCCGCTCCGAAACGAAATCCGTCGGTCTTTTGCAGAATTTTCAACCCCGCAACCTGTAAGTCCTCTAATGTTTCCTTATCCCCGATTTCCATAATCAACCTTTCGTAAATACATAGCTGTTATCCGACATCTTGTCCATATTATCGGCAACATAGCCTGCGCCGCGGACAACGCACATTTCTGCATCCTCCGCAAGAAATACCTTCACGCCCAGCTCAATACGCAGCTTTTTCGCCATCCCGTAAAGCTGCGCTCCACCGCCGATAAGCAGTATTCCGTCCTCCATAATATCTCCCAGCAGTTCGGTTGGCGTTTCGTCCAGCGCCGACTTAATTTCGGTGACTATACTTTCAAGAAGCGGCGCAAATGCCTCCCTCGTTTCCTCCGAATGAATCAGCATTTTTTCAGGCTTGCGGGTTTTTGTATTAAATCCGCTTACATAGGCGCTTTCATCACGGTCGCGCTGATAAGCACAGCCGATTTCCTTCTTGATTCGCTCCGCCGTATGTACGCCGATTGCAAGATCATGCTTTTCCTTTACATATTTTATAACAGCCTCGGTGAAATCATCTCCCGCAATTTTCAGAGAACGCCCCTTAACGGTCTGCCCCAAAGAAATTGCGGCAATATCGCAGTTTCCGCCGCCCATGTCCACAAGCATCATTCCCCGTGCCATGCTCACGTCGCAGTTTGCGCCGATTGCGCCGGCAATGGGCGCCTCAATCAGAAAAACCTCGCGTATATCCGCGGCGCGAACCGCGTCGCATACGGCACGGCGTTCAACGTCGGTAATTCCGCAGGGCACGCTGACCAGCACCCTGGGCTTAATAACTCCGCCTATGGTTTTTGCCAGAAATCCCTGAATCATCTGGCATGCAAGCTCGTAATCGGTTATAACGCCGTTTCTGAGCGGCCGCGCAACGGTAACCGCGTCGGGGCTTCGCTCAATCATCTCCTCCGCCTCTCTGCCCATGGCGATAATTCTTCCGTCCTCAGCATCATAAGCAATGACCGACGGATCGTCCGTTATAGTTCCTTTATAATAAATTCTTATATTATCCGTCCCCAAATCAATGGCGGCGGCATTTGAAAGAGTACCGATTTTCATTTTATTCCTCCATTCTCCCCTCTGCAAATATACCGCAAAAGGAATAATCTCCTCTGCCGGCACATGCGCTATGCGGCGGCTTCGGTTTGGTTCGTTTACATCTCTGCTTTAACCGTCAGCAGATATATTTCTAATTTTTTCGGCAATAAAGCAGAAATCAGTCGGACTGAAGCCCACATTTTACGCCGCAAAAATACTCCCATTTTACTTTATATTTATATTTTAACTCATTCCGACAAAAAAATCAATAAAAAGTATTGATTTTTACGACAAATACATTAATTAGTTAATAATTTTGGCAAAGTATTGAATTTTCGGAATAATTATGCTATA
>JAQXUJ010000023.1 GCA_029219925.1 Clostridiales bacterium
GCGGTACCGAAAACAGGCAGCTTTATATCACGCTGGAGAACCGCGTTGTTTCCGAAAATATTGGATACCGTAAACTCGCTTTCCGTAAAACGTGTCAGCTCGCTGTAAGGTGTAATAGGTCTGATTCCCTCATAGCTGTCAAACGTCATAGCTTTAACGCTGTCGCCTTCCTCCGTCACGGCATCAAGCGATAGAAATGCTTTTCCGTCAGCAAGCTGTCTGTCTCCGGTTGTAAGTACGTTTTTCAGGCTGCCGTCCTTACCGTAAACAGCCATGAACATATTTGCCGTGATCTCCTCTCCGTCAAGTGCAAGCTTTGCGGAAATGTTGTCACCATTTTGGGCTAAGAGAATTTTATTGGAATCATCTTTTATTCCGCGGATAAATACCTCTTTTAGAACATACTGCAGCGCTCCCGCTCTCGGGCGAATCGTTATTTTTACATAACGTGCTTTTGTTGCCGGGAACGAATAGTTTGAATACAGCCAGTCATTTTTTGCGTTGTCGTATCCGTTTCTTTCAGCGTTCTCATTGATGATTGTCTGTTTCGTGCCAATCTTTGTATAAGTTGTGCCGTCAGTGCTTATTTCTACATCATAGTCGCCGATAATTTTGCCGCCGTTGTAAAACCACGATACAACATCAACGCCGTTAACATAGCACGCCTCTCCCATATCATACAGAATAATTGAAGGTTTCGGCGAACCCCAACTGCTCCAAAGTCCGGCATTTCCGTCAGTTCCCGTAGAATATCCGTCGAACAAGTAATTAATTGCAGTCTTACTTGTCCCTGCTCCGCGTTTTACAATATCAGCGTCAGTTCCGTCAAGAAATTCCGCACCTGCATTCGGGAGATATTCTCTTAATATACCGTCATAATTTTTAAAATGCTGCCAGTCCGCCTCCCACATATCATTTTGTGAAAGTATCTTGTCGCCGCCGCGCAATGAAAGTGCATTTACTGCTTTATTCAAGGTGTCTGCCGCTGCCGACTTTTCGGTGTCGGTCAAACTACCGGCTTGCTCTGCTGCCGTCCTTGCCTGCACCATATTGTTCCAGCTTGTCTCGGTATATGGTATATAGTTTGTATACTTTTCCGCATTATTCAATGCTCTCTGCAGCTTTTCGCTTGCAGAATCGCCGAATATCAGAATTTCACCCAGAAGAAGCTGTCCTGTTGCCTTAACCGAAATCTGAACATACCGTGCATTAACATTGTCAATTGCATACTGCAATGTACGCATTGCCGCCGATTTTGTGAACATTATATTTTCGGCTTTTTTCACCTCGGTCAAATTATCTGCATCGTTTCCTGCTTCTATCACTATATTATCTCTTTTGTTTACGTCTGCGGTGCTGCCATTCATGTTATCGCCGATATATACGTCAATTCTGCTTATATCATAGCTGTCCTTAAGATCAAAAGTGACAACCGATGTTCCGCCTCCATATTTTCCCCACATTGTATGGTTGCTGTTGAAGCCTGTAAAGTAACCGTCAGTGATACAATTAAATGTATTCGTAACTCCTCCGTCTGCAGATACTTCATATTCTGCACCGGTATTAATCTTGTTCTCAATCCGTACTCCGTAGTTCTTCGCATATTCCGTAGTATCACTTGTCTGTACTGCATTGTCACTCAACAAATATCCGTCCGGTGAAATTTTCTCTTTACCAAAAACCAGAACCTCGCCCAAAAGCATCTGCTGGTTTGAGGTGATCTCAACCGAAACATAACGTGCATCAATGTTTCCGGTATTAAATGATAAGGCTCTCATCTCTTTTGTTTTTGTAAATAATATGCTTGTATCTCCGGCAACCGCTGTCATACTGTCTTTGGAGTCTCCTGCCTTAACCGTTGCACTGAATTTCGCGTTACTGTAGCATACACCCAAAAACATATCGACTCTTCCGACATTGTACGTTTTCTTCAAATCGAAAGTAACCGTTGCGGTTTCGCCGTACATTTTACCCCACGCAGCGTGCTGATTATTGCTGGTCACATAACCGTCGGTAATTTTCGTCTTCATTGTATCAGATGCCACACCGCCTGTTGCGTTTGATGTAACTTCAACGGTTGCATCCGTATACAGCTTTTCAAGAGCCATTCCCATACTCTCGGCATAATATGTAATATCGCCCGACTGTACGGCATTATCGCTCAAAAGATACTGCTGTTCCTTTATCTCGTTTCCGAAAATCAAAATTTCACCGAGCAGCACCTGCGGACCGCCTTCAACCGTTACCTGTACATACCGTGCCTGCACCGTACCCGAATTCAGAACAATCTGCTTCATAACACTGTCTTTTGAATATGCCTGTGTGTTCGACGAATAATCGGTAAATGTTTTCAGGTCATTACTTGTTTTAACATCAACCGTAAAGTTAATACTGTCCGCGCCTCCGCTCCCTGCGTTTCTTCCGATAAAAATATCGGCACGGGAAATATTATATACCTTTTTTAAGTCAATAATAAAGGTAGCTGTTTCGCCCGATGATCTATACTCTCCCCACGCTGCGTGTTGATTATTGCTTTCCACAAAGCCGTCTGTCAGTTGTGCTGTCCCCTTGCACAGCCCCTCGTTACTCGTACTTCCCTTCAGATAACATTCAGCGCCCGTGACCAGCCTGTTTAACCTGATATTAGAGTTATTCATATACCAAGTCAGGTCGGACTGCTGCAGATCATTGTCCGACAGAACATATGCCTGGCTTGTCAGCGCCGCCGCGCCCGCCCTGAGCGGGAGCTGAATTCCGGACAGCATTGTTGCCGCTGTCACCAACGCCAGAATTTTCTTTGCAATTTTCAACATTTTTTTATACCTCCTGATTCTATCTTTGTATTTTTATTGACCGCTTAATATATCGTCTATCACCTCACTTTTACGGGGCGAAAATTTTACAGCGTATTAACCTCAACAGGCGTATGTGAGTAAATGTAGACCGGCGCGGAGCCTATAGTGATTTCCGATTCGCTCCGTACGGTTTCGCAGTTCCCGTATGCGTCAACCTTTTTCATATCACCGTCCGATGATTTTACGCTGATATTCTTTCCGTCTCCGCTGATGTTCCACAGAGCCGTCAGATACATATCCTTTTGTTCATCATAGAACACCATACCATAGTCCGGATTTTCAAGCTCATTCATCCGGCTTACAAAATGCGCATTTTTCAAAAGCTTTCCGAGCGTGTAATACGTGTAGTATGCCGGTTTCGGATTACAGTACCAGTCCACTATTCCGAACTGATATTCACTGTTTGTATCTTCATAGCCTTCATCCTGAAAAGCATATAAAAATACATTTTTTATGCCAAGTGACGCACTTATCAGATAACATCTTGCAGCGAAATTTGCCTGCTGCTCTTTTGTGACTTTTTCCGCAATATGTGCATTTTTATCATCGTTGTGCGTCGTCCAGCCGATTTCACTGAATATCATATCTTTATCCGAATCGCCGTATTTACTCAAAACAGCGTCTATTTTTTGCTTTTTCGCAAACAAATGCTCCGGAATACTGTATGCCTCTGCATTTTCGGATAACTTATCGTCAATATTATTCTTTCCCTCAAAGGTTTTACAGTACGCGTGCACATCGCATATATCATAATATTTGCCCAAATTTTCATCGGCTTTATACATATCCTCAAAGAAAGCTATTTTATCAGTACCGCATATTGCCGGCTCTGAAAGCATATTCTTCGCATTGACAGCCTTAAGTGATGCGTATCTTGTCTTTATCCTTTCCGCATAGTCCGCGGCAGTTAAATTCTTGTCCAAATCCGGCTCATTATCTCCCTGGAATGTATACATTCCGTACGAATTCGACAAAACTGTATTACCGGGGCCGGTGTGTGCACTTATTCCGTTTGCTGTCCACATATTGAAATAGCTGTCATTGTATGTCCAATACCGTGTCTTTGAAATAACCTCAAGGTCATTGAGCAGTTTAAGCTTATTCTGAAGATTTGCACTCTCGTCCTCGTGCGCAATGTGTGCGCCGCCGCCAACGGGATATTCGTTAATACAGAAAATTCCCGAAAGCTTTTCTCCGCCCAAAGCCGAATATGTGTGTATTTTTACGGCAGACACCCTTGCGCTTGACAGGTGCGGTGTCACCGCAATATAATAATCGGTGTCGGGCTCAAGCCCCGCATACTTACAGCTTTGTGTTTCAACATTATAAACAGCGTTTGTATCTCTTCCGCAATACACTTTTTTTGCAGACTTGCCGCTTACGCTTGTGAAATTATTTTTTTCAATATATACGTTATACGAAGTAACGGAATTTTGTTTGCCGTTATAGTCGCTCCAGTCAAGGTATAGTATATTATTTGACTTCAAATCGTATTTAACGGCTATGGCATCCGGTGCCGCGTTTTTTTCCGCCTCAGTGTCATACACTTTCCTTGTGTTTACCTCAATTTCGCTTACCTTTATACTTGCTGCCCCGCCCCTTCTCAAAACTATTTTAACAAAGCGTGCATTTTTGTATACGGGACCCATAGCGACCGCACTTCCGTTATCTTCCTCATAAAATCCGTTTGTAAAATATTCATATCCGTCTATACTGAAAAGCGTCTCCATACCTGCAAACTCACCGAATACAGCTATATCCTCCACGCGGTAATAGCCGCCGAGATTATATATTATGCTTACGTAATCCCCGGCAGTTTCAATATATTCGGTTTTATTCCCGTCACTCAAAACTGCGCTCGTGTCTGCCGAAATGATGTCCTCCGCCGTCTTGAACGGATTTTCCTGCTCATAGCAGTAATTTACAGCCCTTTCTTTGCCGAACTGCGGTGGACGACCCATAATCTCAATCTCGGAAATTTGCAGGTTTTGTGCTGTTTCCGCCTTTTTCATAACGAGCTTTATATGCTTTGCATACAGCACGCCGTCCACACTGAAACTGACCGGCATAATTCTGTTTAACGACGCCACGAGTACATTATTTTTAGTCCCTATAAAATCATAGTTAATTCCATCATTTGACGCATAAATACTGTACTCCGACATAAATGATGATGCCGAACACATCGCATATACATTTACCGAGGTCACCTGCATAATATCGGTAAAATCAATGCGGACACATTCCGTATTTCCGGTACCGCTTACAGTGCTTGCGGAATTTCCGTCAAACAGTGCATCGCCGCTGTTGATAAATTCTGCATCGGTGCTTATTTCGCCGTTGTTCACCCAGCCGTATTCGCTGCGCACGCAATAAATCGGTGTGTTTTTCCCTACCGCCTTATCGCTGCTCAAAAGTCCCGGCCTGCTTATATCCGCATCCTCCAGGAGCGCATATTCACCGAGCGGCATTGAGCCTTCAAGCGACTTAAGCACAAAGGCTTTAAAATAGTCTCCGTCATCAGCGGACACATTTCCAAGCTTCTGCTCGGTCTTATACTTTGTACCGTAGATTTCACACTGTCCGGGCTGAAGAAAAACCCCTTTCAGCGAGCCCTCGGCGCCGTATTGTGCCGTCACCAGAACCGAATCACTGTCCTGCACCTCCGATGAAACATTTATGGCACCGGCATCGCGCCAAGAAAAGAGCGTATTATTATTTTCATCGCGGAATACAGGCTTTGATGCCTGAGGAATTCTTTGCTGTCCGCCGATAATCACACATTCTCCCAGTGCATACTGATAGGCATTTTTATCAAACACAGTTTTTTCTGCTTTGCGGAACGTTATTCTGACATACCTGGCATTCACGCCGCCAATACCACAGGACGTACATTCCATAGACCTTTCATCGGTTTTACTTTGAATATACTCTTTGTCAGGTCTCACTGCCTCAAAGGTCTTTGCCGCACTGAATTTTACGCCGTCGTTGCTTGTCTCGATACGTATTGTACCGAGCTGAAATCCTTTGTTCGATGATTCTGCCCAAATATCCACGTAATCTATCGCATAGAGCTTTTTTAAGTCAAAGGTTACGGTTGCAACCCCCCACGTTCCCCATTTACTGTTAGCGACAAATTTTCCGGAAAGATTTTTCAGATTGCCGTTTGTAATATTATGTCCCGCATAGTCGCTGTCTGTATTGACCAGTTCCGCATCCGAATCCTCCGACCACGAATATCCGGCATCTGTGTCAAGCTTTTTAAGCGGACGCGACATATCTTGGTATGTCTGAAAATCATAGTTATTAAACTCATTGCCGGACAAAATATAGTTTTCCGCAAATGCAGCTGACGAAAACATCATATAGCACGCTGCAATAAACAGAATCCTTTTAACAAAATCAGCCATTATTTTTTCCTTTCGTCGGAAAAGGCTGCATATGCAGCCCTTTCGCTACTTTTTAATCAGAACCATATCCTCGAACCAGGACGGATCCTTTCCGTCGGCAATTCCCTGCATATATTTGAGCCAGCCTTTTCTGTTCTTTCCGTCGTTATCATTCACAACAGCGGCAAAACCAAAGCAGTCATATTCATTCACCGCGCCGTTTTCAATAAAGAAGGTCCACGGAATTGCGACTTCATATATCGTGTGTCCGTCATCGGTGTGTTTAACTATGCCGTCTATGCCGGTCAGAGGGCGCTCTTTTTTGACAATCAGATCCGCGATCCATACCCACGCCTCAAACGTTTCCTTATTGTTCTTCGTCAACCCTATCTCAAAGTAGTCCGCAGCATCGGTGGCAACACCGTTTTTGCGTTTTACATCAAGTGCAAACTGTATACAGTCGCCGTTCCATATGTCTGTACCCTGATACGGCTGACAGTAAACATCGTCTGTAACGTCGGCTGCAAAATAGAAGTTCTTTTCATCCCATTTTCTGTATATTTTAAAGGACAAGTCGTCTTCTCCTTCCCACGACGACTGACGGTAAGACTGCTGCATAATTACCTGGCAATTATCCCATTCCCCGCTCGAAATCTCGCCGTCTATAACAGGAGTAATGCCGTCATTTACGCATGCCGAGAAATTAAGATTTCTGTCAAAGGATTTGCTGTTGCCGTTTGTGCTGATTATAAAGCTTCCCACTGCACCGAACTCTTCTGCCGGTTTCTTTACGTTGAAGTATACGGCACGTGTTTCGCCCGGCATAAGATTATCTATTGCGGGAGCGTCCGTCATTTCAACCTCAATACCGCTCGTTGCTACAAGGCTGACCTTTACATTAACAGGCTGTTGCACAACATTTGTACAATAGGCCGCAAGTCTCCACGATGACCAGTCATCTTTGTTTACAGGCTCCGGTACAATATTTACTTCAACAGCCGGCTTAACGTTTATGCTGATTTTAATCGGGGTAACAGCGCCGTTTTCGGTTGTTATCTCAAGTGTAACGGTCTGTGTGCCCTCTGCCGCATTCTCCGGTATGTTGATTACCGTATCAACTGTTTTTTGCGAAGCATTAAATGTTGTTTCATCTATACTCCAGCCTGACGGCAGATTAGCAGCTTCAACATATCCCGATAAATTATTTGCCAATCTCTGGCGTGCCAGTGATACATTAATTTTACTGCCCATAATCGCGTTAAACTCACTGTTGCTTGCTTTAAATGCAACATCAATCGAAGTCGGTTTTACGCCTTTTTCCGAATATATAAATATCGGGGCAGAGCCTATTGTTACGGTTCCTTTTCCGTTCTCTGTTTTAACAGCGTCAAATCCTCCGTCTGTGCCTATAACCTCAATCAGTTCGTCCTCACCCGAAAGGCTGTCAAACTGCATCGTTTTTGTTTGTCCGTCCGCCGCCCAAATTACAGACATTTTCCTGTTTTTTGTTTCATCAAAAAATTCAAAGCCGTAATACGGAGTTGTCAGTCCGGGCACTGCACCGATCAATTCCGCATATCTCATCTGCTGGCTGAGGTTATAGTACCCGTAATATGAGGGTTTCGGCACGCCGAAATAGTCAATAAGTCCCCAGTTATGCTCCAGATACTCAAAATCAAGTCCGTCATCCTGAAAATCGTAATGCCAAGCCTTCCGTATGCCCTCAGATATCAGGATTAAATATGATCTTACCACCCAATCTCTCTGTGTGTCATAATCCAATGCGGGTTGGTATCCGTTTTTATCCGATGTCAAATATCCTATTTCCGTAGTGATAATCGGTTTGGACTCATCGCCATACTTCCTTAAAACATTGCGTACACTTTCTATTTTCAGCGGCAATATCTCGGGGGCAGATGCCGGTACTCCTTCAATGGTCTTATCAGCTAATTTGGGATATAAGTGAACGTCAACCGCATCATAATTCAGCCGTGTTTCTGTTCCGTTTCCTGCTTTATACAAGCTGTCAAACCAATCCAGTGAACCTGCCTCAGTTCCTCCGAGAACGGGATTTACAAGCAGTGCTTTTTTGCTAAGGCTTTTTACTTTTGCATATGACGCTTTCATTTCATTAAAGAATTTTACGGTGTCCTCCTTCTGGAGGTCGCGTTCATTGCCGTTTGAGAACATATATGTACCGCTTAGTTTCATTGCATTTGCCATGCTTGACTGAGCTGCAGCTGCCCCCGGCCACATTGTTGAAATACCTATATTTCGGTATGTTTCCATATCGCTGGTTACCTGCCAGTCGCGGTTGCAGTTCACAGTGCCCATTTCGTCCATCAACCTTGCCGCTTCAAGCTTCATCGTCGATGTGTAACTTCCGAATTTTTTTGTTGCACCACCATTATAGCCCGGGTGATTTACAATACAGAATATGTCTCTGGGCCTATCCTCCAAAACGCCTTCGGTAGTAATTTTTACAGGACTAACCTTTGTAATCTCATTTCCATCGCTGTCAAACGGAGTTACAGCAAAATAATACGTTTCCTCCGGCTCAAGTCCGGTATATGTTGTATACTTATATTTAAAAGCATCATCAAAGCTTTCATATTCAGCCACAGGTTTTAAAAATGCTGTATCTGTAAAAGCTTCCTTCTCAATATATACCGCAAATTTTGATGCGTTAGCTTCATTGTATGTTGACCAGTCAAGATATGCGAGAAGGTAGTTTTTCATTTCTACCCTAAGCGGTACCTGTGCCGGCTTTGATGACGCCGTCATCTTAACCGGGTAACCGTTTATCTCGATTTCGCTTAACGCAATTTTGCTATCCGCACTTTGGCAGATAATCTTCAAAAAGCGTGCATATCTTCCCGGCATACCGGAAAAAGTGCTTTTTACAATTCCGCTGTTTTTATCATTTTTATTTACATAATAAGTGTAACTGAAGAATTTTTTTCCGTCTAAGCTGTAACGGATTTCACAGCCCTCAAGAAATTCTTTTCCGCCGGCAAGCGAATAGATGTTTACATCACCGACCTGATACGCCTCCTTTAAATCAACAACAATAGTTGCCCATTCTTCCGAAGTCGAAACTGTATGCTCCTTATCGCCGTCCATCAACACCGTACAATCCCTGTCGTCAAGACGTATATCATCAGCCGTTCTGTACGGATTCTGCGTATAATAGCTGTATGTTGCATTTTCATCAATTCTCTTCTGCTCGACACCGTCCCGTCCGTACACCTCTATCTTCTTTACCAAGACACCGGATTTATTGCTTTGTTTATGCATTACAAACTTAACATATCTTGCATATATTTTTGTCCGAATCTCCGATGATACCTCCGCAATCTGATAATCAATCGTATTTTGCGCTTCGGCATTTTGTATATATGAATAATTTTCGCCGTCGCTGCTTAAATAAATATCATACGATTCCAGACCGTTTGCCGATGAATTGTACTGTGTAACGTTCGTTCCGGTAATTTCATAAACCGCGCCCAAATCTGTTACATAACTAAGTCTGTCATTAAGCTCCGGATCAACTTTTTCATAAACAGTTTTTGCTTCTTCAAGCTGTTCTTCTACGTACTCGGAAATCTCCGGTTTCTGTGTATAACCGAAAACAGCCACCTCGGACACAATCATTTGCGGAATTGAGCTATTGGTTGCTCTTTCCGGTGTATTAAATGTAACCTCAATATACCTAATCCTCGAAGCATTAAACTTGACGGAGGCATATGAGCTTAACTTTCCGCCGGCATTAATCAGTTCTTTGCTATCCGGAACGGATGACTTCTGTGACGGAAGACTCTTCATTTTATCAAGAGTTTCACCGACACGTACGTTTATCACTCCCGTCTGGGCATACGTAGTTGTAAGCGACCACGCGTCAACCTGACTAACCCAATAAATATCCTTTAGGTCAAATACAGCTGTTGCAGAGGACACTTTATTCCACGTTGACCATATATTGCAGTCCCCGCTCGTATCAGACAGATTACCGCCCGTCAGTTGATTACCTTTAGACTGCTGTCTCTCTCCTGTTTTAGAGTTGTATGCGTCCTGCTCCTTTATCTGTGTGTCAGAATCTTTTGTCCAGCTATATTCAGCGCCGGTTTTATAATTTTCAAGGTCAACGCCGTAGTTTTTATAAATTTCAACATCTCTGTCCGTCCACATATTATCGGTAAGGCAGTATAATTTATCCGATGCTGTGTTATCCGCATCTGCCGATGCGACCGCACAAGGCAGCGAATTTATTATGCCCAATAATGATAGTGTAATCGCAATTATTCGCTTATGCATAATCTACCTCCATAACCACGCTACTTGCTTGTAATAACAAGTGAATTATTGCTTTCATTGTATTGTATTGCAGCCTCGGTACATTCCGCCGCAAATTCAAGGGGAACCATTGTGTTTCCGTTATATATTCTCGGATATGTTTTCAGTACGTATGCCTGATAATCGTTAAGACACACGAATACCGAGCCTATTCCGAGACGCATTTTCCCCAGAACGGTACTCGTAGTTATGGTCCTATGCTTATTATTCCAGTCAACCTTATAATTGAATAATTCAAAGATAGGACGCATAGGAATCATCTGAATATCATCAATGGTATACACCGTCACGGTAAACGGCTGTTTTTCCCCGTTAAAATAAACTTCGGTATTGTCCGCGGCAAATGCATTTACCGCAAATAACATCACAGCAATAAATGCCGCAGCCGCAAATTTTAATTTTATACGCATAGTCCGCATCCTTTCTACTCATAAATAAATATATCCTTTTGTTCGCCCCATAAATACCATACGAATATTTTTGTATTTTCGTCAGCATTTTTTTTGTACGTCGGTATATTATTATAATCCACTGTTATAAAAGCTCTTTCATCAGGATCATACTTATAAATAGTATCAGCCATATCGGTAAATACGTATGTAAAATCCTCATTTGTTGTTACTTCAGACGGCTGTTTTCTCGTTATTTTCAGTGTTGTACCCTCAAAATCATACGCATAGCCTGTTATTCCGGTAAATTTGGTGCCAAAACCACCTCTCGTGCCAACGACAGGCTTATTATAATCATAAACTTTTTCAAGAGATGTAACTATATTGTCGGTAAGGTTGATTCTAAGAACATCACCCTTACCGATTTCGTTCAGACTGCAATCCTCGTCCAAATCATATGTAGTCACTGCGCCTTTATATAATCCGCTTATACTTTTAATTATTTCATCGTCCTCATTTAGCTTTTCAAGAACCTTGGTAACGGCGAAAACATTGTCATCATAGATACCATCAGCCGCTCCGAGCTTTACCGCATACTCAGCATAACCCACATCGGATTTTTTCGCATAAAGTATTGCCGTATGATCACTGCCTCCCGTAAAACAGTTTTTGGTTCCGAAATACACGCCGAACTTTCGCTCATTTGTCAAATCGGTCGGAATATTAAAGCTTTTACTGTTTTCGGTTATTCTGAACCTACCGAGGAAAACATTGACCTTAACGGTCTGCCTTGTCTTAGCCATTGTTTGCCTGAATATACTGTTTTTAGCCAGCATATCTAATCTTTCAATATTATTGGTGTACGGTGCAGCCATTTCTATTTCCTTAACTCTGCCCTCATCATTCAGCTTATACAAAATCAGCTGTCCGCCGCCGTTTTCCTCTTTCATATTTGCATTAAGCGCATCGCTGACCATCTGCAAATTAGTAACCTTTTCCCGGATTGGATATGTTGCACTTCCATCAGTAAAATAAAACTTTTCATCCACGGAATAGAGTATCTCCATCGAGTTGTTTTCCGTGAATATTTTAAGCCTTAATACATTGGAATAAATATCGTCATCAATCAGTTTTACCTTAACCAAATAACCCGCCTTGAGCCCATTGCTCTCTGTCGCCGCAAAAGAACCCACTCGCCCTTTCGGATCAAGATAAAATATACCGTAAGAGTTGACATCAGGTGAATAATATCTGATGAAATCTTTCGTTGTTTTATATGATTTCCCGTCAATTTCAATAGTATCGGGCGATATTGATGAGATATTGCCTGTAACTGTCGCATCGGATATTATAAACTTTATAAAAGACTTATCAAGACTCTGCGCAACAAAAATTACATTATCCCTGAATATATCAGAAAATTTCCTTATCTCATTATCGGCATTTACAACAACATATTCTGTATTTTCTTCATAAATATTTATGCTGTATTGTTTTAATGTATTGTGCTTATCTCTTACCGAACCGTTTGTTTTATCTATCATTCCGACAACAACGACATCGTAATTCTCGATCACTGCAATTTCATAATAATTGTCATTGTCATTATCAATCAACTTTACCTTTCCCGTTTCCGGTCTGAATGCGGTAAAATCAAATGATACGTGTTTACCGTTATAGATTATATCCGTACTTTTTAAAAGTTTTGCGGTACGTTTTCTTTTGCCGTCATTAATCTCATACGTATATACAAGGTTTTCAAAAGATGTTATGTCCTCTGCATCGAATTCCGTAATATTGCTTTTATTGGTCACTTCCATATACAATATTTCAGATTCGTCATCGGTTTCCCTGTAATAAAATTTTACATATGCACCGAGATTATCGATAACATTAATTGCAGTGCTGTGTGTATATCTCTCGTTGCCTATCTTTACATATCCGGCCGACAATGCATGCTCTCCGTCTAATCCTGTCATACTGTTTGCGCGGATTTGCCCGGTGGCATATCCGCATCCGAGAACCTCGGTCATAAATGTGTCCTCTTTATTCGTTGTATAAGCCTGATCACCCAATGAAAACTTCGTTTTTAAAACAGGTGTGTCCAACGCATTGTATAGCATCACAACAAGCTGTCGCATAGTCAGATTCGGTGTAGCACCTATTGATTTTGTAATACCGACCTGTGCAGCTGTTTTTACATAGTCATCTGTTATAAAATCTCCGTATCCGAGCATACGCAAAACAAATTCAGCCGCATCCTGAAAGCTTGCAGTCTCATATGGGCGCAGCTCCTCGTCATCGCCTGTCAATCCAAGGTATTTTGCATTATACGCCGTGTAGGCAATAGAATCGTCCGCTGCAACATCGGAAAATTCTACCTCGCCTCCGTTATAGTACGCCTTCTTATCCTCCGGGATTGCGCTTACAATCGCATTGATTATTTCATACCGTGTAACGGACGCATCTTCATAATATATTCCACCCTCCTTAAAAAATCCCAGCGATGTCAGCACATCATATTTCTTTTGTGTAGTCGTTTCCGCAAAAACCGGGAGGGATACGGACAAAGACATAATAAACATTATCACCGCCAATATGGCTGATGAGCATTTTATTTTCATTTAAATTCCTCCATAGATATTAAACCATATATCAATTTAGCCGCCTCTGCTCTTGTGGCATACTCTTTGGGGGCAAAGCAATTATTACCCTTACCGCTCATAACACCTGCATTTTTGAGAAAATATACAGCTTCTTTTGCATATTCGCTTATGTCATTATCGTCTTCAAAAGCCGTTGGCAGCTCCGCCCGTGTGTCTGCTCCCTTTATGGCAGCCGCGCGGCAAACCATCGCCGCCATATCCTGGCGCGTCACATTTTTGCCGGTACCGAATATCCGCTCGCTTTCACCAAAAACAATCCCGTGTTTTACTGCAGATGCAACATAAGAACCATACCACGCCTGCTTATCCACATCGCCAAAATCACATTCATCTTCGGGATTATACATTCTGCAGGCGGTAATCAGCATTTTTGCAAACTGTTCTCTTGTCACCAAGCCGGACGGTTCAAATTTATCTTCGCCCATTCCGCTTACTATACCTTTTTTATAAAGGTCGACAATGCTGTCCTTCGCCCATTCATATCCACTCAAATCACTAAAAATTTCCCTACTCACTGCCGGTATACCTCCGGGTGTAACAAAACCGCTGCCTCCGCTGTTTCCGCTGTTTCCGGAACCGCCTGAGCTTCCTCCGCCTGTCGGAGTCGATGTGTTCTCAGTGGGGGCATTGGACACAGCATCATTAAACACTCTCGATAAGGTCGCTATGGTATCAATACCCTGTGCATTGTCTGCTACTTTCTTCTGTACATATACCTTCTGATTTTCTGTCAATTTATCATACTTATCAAATTTACATTCGCTTAAATAGAATCTGCTGTTATCGAGTATCTCGCTTACACCGGCATAATTATTTATTCCCGCAAGCCTTTTCAGGATAACTGTATCAGAAAAGTTCTGAATAAAAGCTTTTGTGCTGTTGTAATTCTGACCGATAAAATTGCCTGCAAGCTCATCCGCCGCGTCCAAAAACAATTTTGTATATATCGTGTTTGTGTCAAATCCTATATATGTTTTATATTTATTCAGTATATCCTTCAGCTCGTCCTTATCTGCCGCGTTATTGATTGCTGTTACAATAGAAGCCTTTACTGCCTCGTCAACCACATCATCCGGCGCAGAAAAGGCGATACCCGTTATCATAGACGATATAGTGTCAATGAAATCCACATCGGCATATTTAATTTTCAATTCTTCAAATGCCGGCACACCGTCAAGCAAATATGCGTAATTTTCCAATGCTTGCTTCATTTCGGCAGGGTTCGCGGTGTTGACCGCATTGAGCACATTTGCGCTCTCCTCGCTGTCAATGAAAAGCTTATAATTATAAAATACATTACCCGCAGCATCGGTTACATATATATTATAATTTCCGTAGGCATAGTTCTCCGGCATATATGCGAAAGAAAATTCCCCGCTTTTTCCTGCTTCCGTCTGTCTGACATATACAACCGAATTCTTTTTTTCGGCATCTGTCAGCGTACCAAATTTTTCTGCACTGATGCCGGGCTTTAATACTCTTATGGTTACAGCCTGCATATCTGAATCCGGCTTTATATCGCTTGTTCCGGTAACTGTCAGAGTTTCTGATGTTGTATCATATTTTATTGTATCCAGCGCTGCTGCCCCGGCTATGCCCTGTGTCAGAAACATCCCTATCATACAAGATATAAATATTTTTTTCATTTTTTTCTCCTAAATCACAGACTTCCGAAAACCTTTATTTTTGCCGAAGCATTTCCGCTTTCGACACTGTCCCAAACATAATTTTCTATACTTACATCGGAATAACCGTCTATATTTACAGAATTTGTAAAATCAGTCTTTTCGTAAGCCTTTAAGCTTACTTCTGTAAAGGACCAGTCTATCATCTTATTACCGCTGTATGCAGCAGACAGAATAACCACCTGCTTATCCTCATTACTTTTCGATGAAATCTGCCCGCTTACATTAACGGTATTTTCGCCGTCAAGCGAAATAAGCCTTGCGTTTTTGTCATTTTTATAGTCCAAAATCCCCAGTTTATATGGTGCATTTTCTGTACTGCCCGTTCTGTATCCACGTATAACAATTTCACCCAAAATGACCTGATTTCTTACAGTTGTTGCGCTTACCATCAGGTATCTGCATTTTTTAGCATCAAAATTCTGTTCAATAACATTAATACTGTTCAGTAAACCTTCTGAAACATCGGTTTGAGATACACTTTCAAAATTTGTTCCGTCCGAGCTTACTGAAATTTCCGCTTTACCGATACGGCAGCCGCTGTTTAATGCATACTCCCATATATCAACACCGGAAATATAGCATTCTTCTCCTAAATCAAACAAAACCTTTGCAGGACTTGTTGTTCCCCAGTTGCCGTAAACAATCCTCGAACCGTCGGTACTGGAGCAATTGCCGGATAAAAGGCGCGTGCAATCACTATCCTGTGTGATAAACTGCGACGGCGTCCCCTCTGCATATGAATATGACAGATTCAGAGTGTCGGTATCAAAATCTTTATAAAGCTCACGATCTGCCGCCGACGTAACATTTCCACTTAAAATTTTTATTTCTGCACAATTCTCAAGTGAATTGTATGCATTCTGCAAATCAACTTTCGCCGTGTAAATCTCCTTGCCGTTTATGCTTTCATCCCAATAAATTGCTTCAGCCGCCTTGTACGCTTTTGCATACTCGGCATATGTTCCGTCTGTATATATCGCACGGTCAACATCTGAGTATTCTCTCAAAGTTTCAAATAAATCATCTTTTGAATATGGATTTTTAAAACCTTGTATAACTATCTCTGCCAAATTGTATTGCGCCGAACCCTGACCGTTTGCCGATTTTGTATCCTTTTTTACCGTTATCCTTACATACCTTCCCAAATAAACCGGGAATTTTGATTTGGTATTCAGCACATAATTCAGTGTACCCGTTTCGCCTTCCTCCGGCTCGATTTTTGCATCAACGGACGCAGCCTCGGTATAGTCCGAGCCGTTTCGGCTCACTTCAACCTTAAATCCGCCTATATTCATTCTTGTTGAGGAAAAATACAAAAATTGTGAAAACACATCTACACCGTTAATATAGTAATCTTCTCCCATATCAAATACAGCAACCGTATCATCGTCCGTTTTGCCGGTCAGCTTATATGCAAGCTTGCCGTCATTCAGTGCTGTATTTGTTTTATCGTTTTTCTGAAGATTTTCCGGCGAATTTTCGTCATATGTATATGAAACATTTGTATTTTCAATCAAAACATCGGGATAATATCCGCTCATATCTTCATCAGACATATTATTATCCGACAAAATATATTGTTTTGACACATACTCTATTTCTTCTATCGCTTTACTAAGCTCATTAATTTCGTTATTCAGTTCAGATTCGGACGCTTCGGTGTTTTCGTACACATCGACGGCAGAGCTTAACGCCTGTTTCACTGCTAAGACACTGTCATTCTCTGCCACATCTTCATAATCCGAAGCCATTATGCGGTCTATAATACCGCCAAGCCTATTTCTTAAATCCTCCTCAGAACTGCTCTGCGCCAAAATTGCTCTCGTTAAATTCACACTTTCCGAGACTGATTCGTCTTGAATTTGTTCTATTTCTTCCGAAAGGATATACTCCTCCCCGAAGGTGTACTCGATATCCTCTTCAGCATCAACAATTGTACCGACGTTATTATTATCTGCACTTAGATTTTCATTTGTTATATCAAATATTTCCTGTGTCGGCTGAGTATTTTCTTCCGCCGATACCGTAAAATTCCCAAACGTAATTACGGCGCACAAGACTGCGATTATTTTTTTGTTCATGTTTAATTTACCTTTCATAAACATTTGCCCGTTGATTCAGTAACAGATGTTATACAGGGAGAATTTTCTCCCTGTATAACAAATTCCGTACACATCTTATTTTTCCTGTTTTTCCGCGATAGGCTCCATATTGGACCAAAAATAGTTGACAAGTCTTGCATTTTCCGGCAAACCGCCGAGATTCTCCAAAACCGTACTCCATTTCGCTTCGCCATTTGCTGACAATTCAATTTTGCTGCTCTTTGCGGCGGATATAAGTCGTCCGTCGCTGTAAACAGCGGTAAACACATAACCTGCAAGCGCTGTCTCGGATTCATTGATGACATTTCCGTTTGCCATAATCATATCTGCTCCGGCGATGTTTTCTGCCGGCAGCATATCAGTATCAAAAATCGTATAAGTTGTGTCTGCGAATGCCGCAAGAAGGACATCATCGACGTCAGCAGCCTTGAAACCCTTAACAACTATTTCCGCAAATATCTGCTGATATTTTCTCGGCGTTGATGTAAACTTCAGATATCTGCCCTTCTGAGCCATAAAATTGCCTCCGAGCTTGTTCAGGGCACGCGTGTCTGTTGCTGCGACATCAGAAGTTCCTGACCATACCTCGGTGTATTCTACACCGTCATCACTAAGGGATATCGAGAGATTACCAATACCCTGAGCCGAATTATCTATCGCTTCATACAAATCCGCGCCGGTAAAATAAACTTCCTGTCCTGCGTCTACTACTATGCTGATCTCTTTGCCGTAATATGCACCCCAGATCAACTTGTTGTCATTGCCGACACGTTCATTTTCAATATCGCCATCCGTTAAGACGGTATTTGCATCAGCATTAGAATTTATCTCTCCATCAATTGCATATGACAGACCTGTATACAGGTTGTCATATCCTTCATACAAAGCTTTGTCGGCATCTGTTTTAAGATTGCAGGTTAGTATTCCCTCCGCAGAAACATATTTAAGATTGGAGGATACGTTTTTAAGTGCCGCAAGCTCTGCGTCAATCTCTGTCTGTGTTTTCAGTGCATCATCAAGGACAGCTTTTGCTGATGTTATTGCAGCTGTAAGATTTTGATAGCTTTCATCCGTCAGAATACTCTTGAGGTCTTCAAGTTTTTTATCACTGTATTTGCTGACTTCGTTTGCAAGCGCACCGTTATCGGCACTTATACCGAATATAACCATCTCGGTCAGCGCGCATTTTCTGATACCTGCCGCTCCCGAACGTGCTAACACAGCTTTTACATAGCGTGCTTTTGCCGGTGCAAATTTAACGCTCGCAAATATTGCATTTTTGGTTCCGTTGTCCTGTGATGATACAAGTGTATAATCATCTTCGTCACTTATTACCGTTTGTCCCGCTTCTGTATAGTCGGTTCCGTTCTCAGAAACGCTTATTGTGATTGAACCCGTAGCAGTATCTGAAAGCAGCGGCATAAATGTGTCAACTCTGTCGATAACCGCGTTTGTTCCGAGATCCCATTCAACAACAATCTCATTTGCGGTATTCCACGCTGTCGACATATACGTATTCGGATCACGCAGCTTTCCGTTTACCAACATTGTCGAATTCGCATTATGTGTTTTTATTGCCTCTGCATCCGAAAGTACATTGTATGTGGGTGTATTCTGCACCAAATCCGTGCTGATACCGCTGTCCCATCCGGTGTAAAGTGTCTTTTCATCGTCAGTCAAGCTGTTGCCTGAGAAAATTCTTCTGCCGTTTAACAGCACCAGCTTATCAATTGCATCTGTAATTTGCACCCGGGCTGCGTTTATTTCGGTCTCGGTGTTCTCGTCAGTCAAAAAGTTTGCTGCATTTACCGCTGTTCTGAGCGCCTGAATACTTTCATCAGTATAACAGGACGCAAAGTCAAGGTATTTTTGAGCGTCCGTCTTTGCCCTGTCAAGGGCTACCGTTTTCGTCTCATAGCCGAAAATTGCAGTTTGTGCAAGAGTGTATTGAATCTTGTCTCTTTGTTTTTGTGTTTCTATTGCAATATAACGTGCAGACTTCGGCGCAAACGAAAGCGTGGTTTTTGCAAAACTATGCGTGTTGTCACCGCTGTAAACCGGATTATCATTGTTACCTGCTCCCTCGGCAACATTTACATAATTAGTACCATCCTCGGATACAAGCACGCTAACCTTGCCCATTCTTTGATATGATTTCTGTGTTCCTGAGGTAACCTCAATTTGCTGAATTACGTCTACACGGTCAACAACATACTTTGCACCAAGGTCGTAGTAAGCCAGCGATGGCGTCTGTGCATTCCATACACTGTAAAATGACTTGTTTGTATTTACAAATCTACCGCTTGTAAGCGAATTAGAAGTATCTTTGATGATATCTGCATCCGATTTCGAATTCCACGCATACGAAGGTGCATTATCCGCCAAATCACTTGCCAGTGTCTCGCCCCAGCTTGTATACGCCGCTTTTGAGCTGTCATCCCATTTATTTCCCGAAAGCGTGTAATGAGTTTTCGATGGCACAAGGTTTTCAATCGCATCTTCAACCCCCTGAATAAAAACAGCAGCAATCTCCGCATCGGCTTCATTCAGATTTTCCAACGCTGTTTCAAGCGAGTCAACGCTATCTGCAGTATAATAATCACGCATAGCTAAATAATCCGCAGCTTTTGCCTGAACCTTTTTAACGGCGGTTTCCTGTTCTCCGCCCGCAAGTGTACCGAAAATTACCATTTCCGCCGCAATACCGTTCGGAACACGATAGGTCACGTCATCTTTTATAAAATTGGGTCGTCTCTTTATTTTTATATTTACATATCTTGCTTGCACCGTATCAAACGCCGCGGAGGTTTGCTCATATTTTTCAGATGCATCAGCAAAATATGTATCTATATTTTCCGCAATGGAATTGCTGGCATTTCCCGACCATACCTTCTGCATATTTTGCTTATCCGTCCCGGCGTAGATTTCTATATCCCCGAGCAGATAATAAAGTGCTCCGTTGTTATCCGAGCCTTTTTTTGCCAGACTCCATACATCAACGGCATTAATATCGTAAATACCTTTCAAGTCAAATTGCGCTGTACTGAAATTATTGGAATTCCAGTCAGTCCATAGCACTCTTTTCCCGTCATTGCTTTTTATGGTTCCGCCAACCATCTGCTTGTTTGAGATCAGGCTGTTAAGTCCGCTTACTGAATCATATTTGTCGCCGATTTTGAAATTCGTGTCAGAATCCGAACTCCACTTATATTCAGCACCTGTATCCGGTATAACAAGTGTTTTTCCCGAATACAGAGCCTTATCGGCATCGGTAAAATTATTTCCGCTCAACACGTAAAGCGTTTCATCGTTTTCGGCAGCAGCCGTAAATGCCGGCACGCACGATACCAGCATTGCTGCGGAACAAACTGCCGAAATAAGCCTTTTGGTTAAAAAGTTCTTTCTCATCAAATCCACTCTCCTTTTAATATTTTTTACCCTTTTATACCTCCCATTGACACGCCGTTCATTATCTGCTTCTGGAAAAGCAAGAAGATAATCGTACACGGCAGCATTGAGAAGAACAAAACAATAACATACTGGTCCATCATAAATCCGGCTGTTTTCATTCTGAAAATCTGTACCGGAACAGTAAATAATTCCTTATCCTTTAAAATCAAGTACGGCCACAAAAACTCCGACCACGATGTATTAAAACTAAAAATAGCAATTGTCGTTACAATAGGAATTGACAGCGGCAATACAATTTTTCTGAATATTTTAAAATCACTGCAGCCGTCAATTCTTGCAGCCTCTATGTAAGATATTGAAATCGAGTCAAAAAAACTCTTAAACAGAAGTACATAAAATGCTCCTGCGCCTTTCATTAACCACATAGGCCAATAAGTATTAGTCAAATTTATATGCAACACCGGGAAATCCATAAATGTTATAAAAAGCGGCACAAGACTTACCGCACTCGGAAGCATCATAGACCACAAAATCAATATGAAAAACACATTTGCTCCCTTTGGTTTCAATCTTGATATTACATATCCCGCCAATCCGTTTATGCCGATGGCAAAAAACAAATCGCCAAATGCCACAACAAATGTATTAAAATAATATCTTCCTATGCTGAGCTTTTTCCATACCTGCGTGAGTTTTTCCGGATGAAAGCTTTTGGGGAACAGCGTCGGCGGCGTCTGTAAAAACTCATTCACATCTTTAAAGCTCGATAAAATTATCCAGATAACCGGAAAGATTACTACAAGAGAAATTATCATCAATAGCGCAAATACAATCCAATATCCTATTTTTATATGTCGCTGCTTTAAATCAATAGATGTGATAATTCCTTTATCTTTTTTTTCAAACGCATTCATACTATTTTCCTTTCCGTTATTCCGAATACTTCTTCTGCATCTTAAAATAGAAACAGGTGACGCACATCAGTATTATAAATGTTACTACGCCGAGAGCCATTGCGCGTTCCGGCTGAAAATTTTTAAAGGCATAGTTAAAGCTCTGCAAATTCAAGCTGATAGACGCATTATTCGGTCCGCCGCCTGTCAT
>JAQXUJ010000024.1 GCA_029219925.1 Clostridiales bacterium
CGCTCACTCCGCCGCCGGCAAATACCGCCTCGGCAGCAGCCTGAACCTGATTTGCAATCTCCTCGCCGTGAACCATCTTGGTAACCTCATAAGCAAGCCGCTTTTTAGCCTTATTAAGCTCTGCGCCTTCCCATTTTTCCATCTCACGGATTTCGTCCATAGGCACAAAGGTGACAAGCTTAAGGCATTTTATTACGTCGGCGTCCTGCACGTTAACCCAATACTGGTAAAAGTCATACGGTTTACATTTTTCAGCGTCAAGCCAAAGTGCGCCCTTGGCAGTTTTACCCATCTTCTTGCCTTCAGATGTTGTAAGAAGTGTAAAGGTCATGCCATATGTCTGTGTCTGGTCCTTTCTTCGGCACAGTTCAATGCCGCCCAAAATATTCGACCACTGGTCATCGCCTCCCAGCTCGATTTTGCAATTATATTTACGGTTCAGCATCAAAAAGTCATAGCTTTGCATAAGCATATAGTTGAACTCCAAAAAGGATAAGCCCTTTTCAAGTCTTTGCTTAAAACATTCCGCGGTCAGCATTTTGTTAACCGAGAAACAGGAGCCGATGTCCCTTATAAATTCAATATAATTTAAATCCAGAAGCCAGTCGGCATTGTTCACCATAATTGCTTTGCCGTCGGAGAAATCAATAATCCTTGACAGCTGCTCCTTAAAGCGTTCACAGTTATGGTCGATAACCTCTTTCGTCATCATCTGACGCATATCGGTTCTGCCGGACGGGTCGCCGATATGCCCTGTACCTCCGCCCACAAGCGCAATCGGTCTGTGACCATGATCCTGCATATGCTTCATAACAACCATCTGTAGAAAATGACCTACATGCAGACTGTCTGCGGTAGGGTCAAAGCCAATATAAAATGTAACCTTTTCCTTTCCCAAAAGCTCACGGATTTCCTCCTCGTGAGTTGTCTGGGCAATCAGTCCTCTTTCTTTTAGGACATCAAAAACATTTTCTTCAGCCATTATTACTTCTCCTTAATTATGACAAATCCTGAACAAAGATTTCCCTTACGCCATTTTCCTCCGTTTTTGCCGGAGCAGCCTTTGCGGCGGGAGCTTCTGCTCTTCCGTCACGCACATCAAAGAATTTCTTTGCAACCTGCGGAAATAGCGCATAGCTGAGAACGTCCTCCTCAGATTTTGCGAAATCCTTTGTTTCTTCTGTATATTTAGGCAATTCCGGCTCTAAAAGGTCTGCGGGACGACAGGTTATAACCTCGTCATTACCGATTGCAAGCTTTCTTACCTCTTCGTTGACCTCGCCGGGCAAGCGTCCGTATTCGCCGCGCAAAAGTCCTTTGGATTCTTTGGAAATCATTTTATATCTGCCCATAAGAACATTCAGAACCGCCTGTGTACCAACAATCTGACTGGTTGGTGTAACAAGAGGAGGATATCCGAAATCCTTTCTTACGCGCGGAACCTCCGCAAGCACTTCATAATACTTATCCTCCGCATTCTGCTGTTTCAGCTGCGAAATCAGGTTGGACAGCATTCCGCCCGGAACCTGATAAAGAAGCGCATTGGGATCTACGTTAAGTACCTTCGGGTCAAGAATCCCCTCTGCCTTCATCTTATCCGCAACCTTTCTGAAATGCTCAGCAGCCTTAGACAGCTTTTCAAGGTCAAGACCTGTGTCGCGTTCGGTACCCTTCAGCGTTGCCACCATTGCTTCGGTTGACGGATTTGCCGTACCGTTAGCAAAGGGAGAAAGCGCACAGTCGACTATATCGACGCCTGCCTGTGCCGCCATAAGATTTGTCATATCTCCTGTACCTGCGGTATTATGAGTATGCAGATGAATAGGCACTCCCACGTTTTCCTTCAGCTTTTTAACAAGCGAATATGCGTCATATGGAAGAAGCAGATTTGCCATATCCTTAATACAAATGGAATCTGCGCCCATTTTTTCAAGCTCACATGCAAGTTTTACGAAATAGTCAAGGCTATGCACAGGGCTTACCGTATAGCTTATTGCCGTTTCACAGTGTCCTCCGTACTCCTTAACAAACTTAATTGCCGCCTCAAGGTTTCTCGGGTCGTTAAGAGCGTCAAATACTCTTACGACATCAATACCGTTTTCAATTGATTTTTTGCAGAACTGTTCTACAACATCATCTGCATAATGCTTGTATCCGAGAATATTCTGACCGCGGAAAAGCATCTGGAGCTTTGTATTAGGCATATTTGCCTTTAATGTTCTCAGTCTTTCCCAGGGGTCCTCATTCAAAAATCGCATACAAGCGTCAAAGGTTGCTCCTCCCCAGCATTCCAGCGACCAATATCCGATACTGTCAAGAATTTTACAAGCCGGAATCATATCTTCCGTCTTCATTCTTGTAGCCGCCTGTGACTGGTGAGCATCTCTTAAGATTGTATCTGTAATAAATAATTTACTCATATCTTAGTCCTTTCTGAATACCAATCAAGCCGTCACATATTAGTGAGGAATCATTGCCAGCAGCGTACCGGCAGCAATTGCCGAGCCGATAACTCCCGCAACATTCGGTCCCATAGCATGCATTAAAAGGAAGTTCTTGGGATTTTCACTCTGACCCACCTTTTGCGATACACGTGCCGCCATAGGAACGGCGGAAACGCCCGCAGAACCAATAAGCGGATTGATTTTCTGCTTCAGGAACAGGTTCATAAATTTAGCAAGCAATACACCGCATGCGGTAGCCACACCGAACGCAACAACTCCCATTACAATAATCTTTATTGTCTGCAGGCTCAGGAAGGTATTGGCGGTAGCTGTAGCTCCAACCGATACTCCGAGAAAAACCGTTACAATATTCATCAGCTCATTCTGAACCGTCTTTGAAAGTCTTTCGCAGACACCGCTCTCGGTGAGAAGATTACCCAGCATCAGGCAGCCTACCAACGGAGCAGCCGACGGTACAAGCCATGCAACGAATATGGTTACAACTATCGGGAAGATAATTTTTTCCGTCTTTGAAACCGGACGGAGAGCCTTCATAACAATTTGTCTTTCCTTCTTGGTGGTAAGCGCCTTCATAATAGGCGGCTGAATTACCGGAACCAGCGCCATATAGGAATATGCCGCAACTGCGATAGGTCCCAAAAGAGCCGGTGCAAGCTTTGTTGTTACAAAGATAGCGGTAGGTCCGTCTGCGCCGCCGATGATACCGATTGAACCGGCTTCGGCAGGTGTAAAGCCCAAATACCTTGCGGCAATATATGTAGCGAAAATACCGCCCTGTGCCGCAGCGCCCAAAAGCAAACTCTTGGGATTTGCAATAAGCGGGCCAAAATCGGTCATTGCTCCTACTCCGATAAATATAAGGCAGGGGTAAATTCCCAGCTTAACGCCTAAATACAGAACATCAATAAGCCCGACGCTGATTGACTTTCCAACCTCAACACTGCTTAAAACGCTTTCCATAACTCCGGCTTCACGCATATCATTTATAATCTCCTGGGTAACGGGAGCTCCACCGAACAAATCCCAGTGAACGTGTCCTCCGGCAAAGAGGATTTCATGATATACCTCTGCGCCGATAAGGTTTGTGAGCAGCATGCCGAAAGCAATAGGTAAAAGCAAAAGCGGCTCAAACCGTTTTACAATAGCCAAATACAGCAGTACGCAGGCAATTAATATCATGATAAGTGTTTTCCAGTTATCGCCTGCAGCAAGCATACTGAATCCTGTTTGGCTTACAAAATTCATTATAGCATCCATGTCAGTTCCTCCGATTATTTAATTGTGCAAAGCATATCGCCTGTCTGTACCGACGCACCCTTTGCAACTGCCACAGACGTAACTGTACCGGCTGCGCCCGCCATGATTTCATTTTCCATCTTCATAGCCTCAAGAATCATCAGAACCTGACCCTTTTCAACCTTATCGCCTGTCTTAACCTTAACGTCAAGAATAGTTCCCGGCATAGGAGCCGAAACCTTCTCGCCCTCTCCTGCAGCCTGAGCGGGTGCAGCAGCCGGTGCTTCCTTTACAGGCGCTGCGGCAGCCTCTGTTTCACTCATAAGCTCAATTTCGATTTCATAACTTGTTCCGTTTACATTTACCTTATATTTTTTCATATTCGTCACTCCCTATACTCTTTTAAATGATAAAACTTTAATATTTTTTACCTCTGTTCCGAGCTCCTCCGCAATAACGGCACAGCTCGCTGCGACAAGCTCCTGCTTGTTTGCAATCGGCGTATCTGCCGGTACATTTGCCGAAATCGCTTCCTTTTGTTTCGGCTCATTCTTTGTGAAAGCTTTGCACACCGCGCTCATTATATAACACAGAAGCACCAGGCATATCAATCCGAAGAAAACAGTGCCTACTCCGATAGAAACAACCATTCCGTTTGATAATTCCATTTCGTTTCCTCCCTTCGCATGCTCTCAGGCAAAATTAGTATGAATTAATTATCCAAATCTACCTCATTTTACATTTTACATCAAAATTTAGAATAATGCAAGTACTTTGACAAATTTTTTGCAAAAAAATTGCGGCATATAACTCATGCCGCAGGAAAATGCTTGCAAACAATATTTTTTAACCTGTTCAAAATATCAAGAGCAGTCAAATCCGATTCGTGCTATTACATATTTTTAAGAAAGCTGATTTCATGAGATGTCAGATAGCGCCATCTGCCCAAGGGCAAATTTCCGAGCTCTGTCCTTCCGATTGCAACACGCTGCAGCTCCACAACCTTCGACCCAACAGCCTCAAACATTCGCCGTACCTGTCGGTTTTTCCCTTCATGAATCGTGATTTTAACCGTTGTATGTCCGGCGTCGGTATTAAGCATTTCAATTTCAGCCGGCGAGGTAACAAATCCATCATCCAACCGCACTCCGCGCCTGAGCTGTGCCAATCCCTTTATACTTATTCCGCCCTTCAGTACCGCGATATACGTTTTATCGACCTTATGCTTGGGGTGTGTTATTTTATATGCAAAATCTCCGTCATTGGTAAGCAGCAGCAGTCCTTCGGTATCATAGTCCAGTCTGCCAACCGGAAAAAGTCTTGCCGGAATTTCTCCGCCCAACAAGTCAATAACAGTCGGACGCTCAAACTGGTCCTTTACGGTTGAAACATAGCCCACAGGCTTATTCAGCATTATATAATACTGCTTACTTATGGGTTTAACCGTTTTCCCGTCTACAGTAACGGTATCCGCTCCGATTTCCACCTTTATGCCCTGTTCGGACACCTTTTGTCCGTTTACGCACACTTTTCCCTCATCAATAAGCGTTTCCGCGTTTCTGCGCGATGCTACGCCGCACATTGCTATATATTTTTGAAGTCTGACTATCTCGCCCATTTTAATCCTCCCATTTTGCAATTGCTTCGGCAATTTTTATTCCATCCGTTGCAGCGCTCATTATACCGCCGGCATATCCTGCCCCTTCGCCTCCGGGAAAAATGCCTGCAAAATTAGACATTAGGCTATCCTTTGCGCGTACGATGCGGCAAGGCGCAGAGCTTCGTGTTTCCGGAGCGGTCATGACCGCTCCGCCGTCTGCAAAGCCTTTCAATTTTTTGTCAAATTCCGGGATTGCCTTTCTTATCGTATCGGTAACAAAATCCGGAAAAATCTCTGAGATATTGCAAAAGGTTACTCCGGGGCGGTATGACGGCAGAACCCTATCCTCCGCCTTAACACCAAGAAAATCACCCACATACTGGCATGGTGCATTATAATTTCCTCCCGCCAGCCTGAACGCCCTGCGCTCTATTTTTTCCTGAAAATCAACCCCTGCCAGCGGGTCCGAGGAATTAAAATCATCGGTCGTTACATTTACCAAAAGGGCACTGTTTGCATTTTCTCCGCTGCGTGCAAAATAGCTCATCCCATTAGTTACAACCGTACCCTCTTCTGAATTTGAGGCGACAACAACACCACCGGGACACATGCAAAAGGTGTATGCGCTGCGCCCGCCGTCAAAATGAGCCGCCAATTTGTAATCCGCCGCGCCGAGCCTGTCTGCAAATTCTCCGTACCGGCTTCGGTTTATCATACTCTGCCTATGTTCAATCCGAACGCCTACCGAAAAATTTTTCTGTTCAATTTTCGTCCCCATATCCGCAAGCATCCTGTAGGTATCCCGTGCGGAATGTCCGATTGCAAGCACTATGACGTCGGTTTCAATTGTGTATTTGCCGCTGTCCGTTTCAACCTCCGCACCGCACACACGGCCATCTTTTGTAATTATTCCTGTCAATTTATTTAAAAACCGAACCTCTCCTCCGCACTCTATAATGCGTTTGCGCATATTTTTAACCACTTCGGAAAGCACATCTGTGCCTATATGCGGCTTTGCAGCATAGGTTATTTCCTCCGGCGCCCCGTATTTTGCGAAGGTTTCCAGCACAAAACGACATCGCCTATCATGAATACCGCTGTTAAGTTTCCCGTCGGAAAATGTTCCCGCACCGCCTTCTCCGAACTGCACGTTTGTTTTTACGTCCAGGCTGCCGCTTTTCCAAAACTGTTCTACCAGCGCCTCCCTCGTATCAACATCTGCGCCGCGCTCAATTACTATCGGCCGGTATCCGTTTTCCGCAAGCATCAGCGCCGCAAATATCCCACATGGGCCGAATCCCGTTATCAGGGGCCGCATTTTTCGCGGCTTTCCCGTCGGAAAAGTATACTCCAATTCTGAGTATTCCATAAGATTATTCAGTTTTTCCGCAGTATCGATAAGCGCTGTATATACAAAATGCACATTACTTTTCCTGCGGGCATCAATTGCTTTTTTTATAATCCTGACTTCCCCGATTTTGTCAGCGTGTATTCCGGCGCGTTTTGCTATGTGCTCTTTTGTAATTTCCACACCAACCGGCACTTTTATGTTATCAATTCTATACATCACAAGCCCCGCTTCCTGCCGCAAAGCCGCTTGCCCATGCCCATTGCAGATTGTATCCGCCGCATGCGCCGTCAATATCCAGTACCTCTCCGGCGGCATAAAGGCCATTAACCAGCTTAGATTCCATGGTTTCGGAATCAAACTCGGAAAGTTCTGCGCCGCCTGCCGTCACCTGTGCGTTTTCCCAAGGCATTATGCCGGTAACGGTAAACATCCAGCCTTTAAGCCATTGTACTATCCGCCCAATCTCCTCCGAGCTCAGGCTGCTGCTCATTCTTGAAAGCGGCGCCACACCGCAGTCCTTCAAAAGCAACTGCCCCAGCGGTTTGTTGACTATCCCCACAAGATAGCTCTCCAAAATCTGTGACATTCGTCCTTTAAGATATTTCTCAGTTTCGCCATAATCCATGTCGGGAAGCAGGTCAAGCTTTACCTTCATGCCTTTTTTTACGTATTTTGACAGACAAAATACCGGTATGCCCGACAGTCCGTAATCATTAAACTGTATTTCGCCAATTTCGCTTTTGCCGTCTTCAAGAGTGACTTTGCCATAAGCACGGACGCCCTTTATTCCCTTGTCGGTTTTTATCTGTACCAGGGATGGCGTAAGCGGCGTTATTTTATGTCCCAGCATTTTAAGAAGCCGATATCCTGAACCATCCGAACCCGACTTCGGCGCGGCGCAGCCTCCGGCGGCTACTATAACCTTATCCGAAAAAACACATTCACCGGACGCTGATACGACTTCAAATCCGTCCTTATTCCGTCTGATTTCGGCTGCGTCAAATTCAGTCCTAATCTCAACCTTTAAATTCGCAAGCTCCATGCGCAGTATGTCCAGTACCGCCGATGCCTGTCCCGAGGCAGGATATACTCTGCCTTCCGACTCCACACGTGATAACAGTCCCATTTTCTTAAACAGGTCCCTAACCTTCGAGGGCGGCAGTTTTTCAAGAGCCTTTTCGGCAAATGCGGAATTATAGTCCTCCGCTTTCGCATTTATATTGGTAAAATTACATCTTCCGTTACCGGTTGACAGAATTTTTTTCCCCACCCGGGGATTCTTTTCAAGAATTATCACCTTTGCGCCCTTCATGGCGGCAGCTACGGCTGCCATCATTCCCGCCGCGCCGCCGCCAATTACCGAAATACTATTCATCGCCGTTTTTTATTTCCTTCTCTTTCGATTCCTTCATGTTTATATAATCCGACACAATCATCTTTATAACTACCAAAATCGGCACCGAAATAATCATTCCTGCCACGCCGAACAATCCGCCGCCCACGGTAACCGCAAAAATAATCCACAGCGGCGATGCGTCCAACATCTGACCCATAATTTTCGGACCAATAAAATTCCCGTCCACCTGCTGGAGCATCAAAAGTGATACTGCCGTCCAGATTGCTTTAAACAGACCGCCGGTTATAAGTGTTATTATTATTGAGAATACCGATGCGAATATTGCTCCGAAATACGGAATAAGATTGCATACGCCAATCAGTCCTCCCAGAATAATGGCATAGCGCACCCGCAGCAAGGACAGAACTATCGTGGACAGAACCGCTATAATTACTGCGTCCATAAGCAAACAGAATACATATCTTGAAAACACGTCGTTTATTCTTTTCACACCGCTGATAATCTTATTGGTGCGTTCCTCTTTTATGAAAATACGCATTACACGCTGCACCGAATTTTTAATTTTCTCCTTGTCAATAAGCATATAAACCGATATGATAATACCGATAAATACATTGATTACTCCGGAGGTTATGCTGACAACGCCTTTAGCGTATTTTGAAAACTCCGCAACATTAATTTTGCCCAGCAGATTATTTAAAGCGTTGGCAGCGTCTATCTTATCCACCTCAAACAGCGACAAATCATGCTTTGTCTGCCAGTCCGCCACTGCGGACACGGCGTCGTCAAAATAATGCGGAATATTATAATACAAGTCCATAATATTATTGTACAGAGCCGGGACAATGGATCGGATTATTATAAACAGAAGCAGCGCCCCTGCCAGATAAACCGCAAGAATACTTATCACCTTCGCCTTATCCCTGATAAATTTGTATTTGCTTTTTACGCAGAGGGCATTTATTTTCTTTGCAGGCATATTCAGTATATATGCTATTACAAATCCAATCACAAAGGGCGTAAGTATCCCCATTACCACCCTCAATCCTCCGGCTATTTTATGAAAATTGTCAAAGGTTTTATATACGGCTATTACAATAACAGTAAATACAAGAGCAATAATCCAGTTACTGTATTTTTCTAACTTTTTCATAGAGTACCTCATAAAGAAAGACCGCTCCGCAAAAGCAGAGCTATCTGCGGAGCAGCCTGATTTTTGATAATTATTCCGCGGAAGGAGTTACATTAATGCCTGTGCTTACGAATATTCCGTTGGAATATGAGCCGTAAGCGTCGATGGTATCGCCGACCTTAATACTCTTCAGTGCATACTCGCTGAGTGTCGGAACAACATAGTATTTTGTTGTTGCGGTACATGTTATATATGCCGATGACCCATCCATGCACTCAATAACGATTACCTTTGCAGCCGCATTAACGCCGGTTACAACTCCCGTCAGCTTTGAAGACGAAAGAGTGCCGCCGTTTTTGCTGGATTCAACTTTCTTAACGGCGTCGCTTTCCAGCGTCAGAACCACGCTGCTGCCGATTTCAAAATCAGCCAGCTTTGCCGACTCGCCGTTAATATATATCTCAACTCCCGCTGTCAAATCATAGGTGAATTCCTCGCCGTCCTTTTTAATAACAATCGACGGTGTTGACGAAACGGTATATGACTTCAAAGTTCCTGAAACGGTTTTGGTAGCGGAAGACGCAATTATCTTTGACGCAAGACCGTAATCCAGAGTAATTGTAACGGTGTCGCCCTTATACAGCGAAGCAAATTCCGCATTATCACCGTTCTTTAAAATTCTGATGTCGTTGGTCATTGAAAGGGTAATTCCGTCAAATTCCTTATCATCACTCGAAATAGTGATAGTACCCGCCGGATTTATCGCTTCAATTACACCCTTTACGGTGGTGCTTTTTTGCATAGCGTCAATAGAGGCAATAACCGAGCCGGAAAATCCTACCGTTACATAATCACCGTTTTTCAGCTTGTTTATGTCGGACAGAACGCCGTCCGCCGTAACAGCGGCATTTTCGCTGCACTCATATGCTTTGACATTGCCTGTTTCCGGCTCTAACAGGCTTACCGTAAGCTTTCCGCCCTGGCTTGCATATCCCTGAAATACCGCCGCTTTGGTATTATCTATTTCTACGGCGAAAATATCAACAAAGGCAAGCTGACTTGTGCTGTCGTCGCCGGTATATGTCAGCGCCAGAGTTTGTCCTGCCGCCAGGCTTTCCGCTGAAGCCTCCTCGCCGTTTCTTAAAAATTTCGTATTTTCATTATAGCCAATGGTCTGCTTGCTGCCGTCGGAATACTTTATTTCCAGCTTGTTTGAAGCGGTATCCGCATTGACAAGCGACGCCTTTTCAAAGGAATAGTTCATTGAATCGGCGGTTCTTGACAGCATTACCGCAATCTGTCCTCTTAAGACTGAGGTATCCGGCGAAAATGCGCCGTCGCCCATGCCGCTCATTATTCCCTTTTTGGTTACGTAATAAACGTATTGCTTCGCATTTTTGGGGATTGCCGCCACATCGGTGTAGTCCATATCCACCAAAACCTCGTCCTTAGCCTCAGTTTCTCCGTTCATTGCCTTTGTAATAAGCACAGCAGCCTCATATCTCGGCATCGCCTCCGACTTTCTTGTTCCGCCGAAATATGTATTAAGCTCGCTTTCGGTGATAACTCCTCTGGAAAGCATATATGCAATATCGCCTTCTGCATAAGAAAGATCATATTCGTCAAGCACCTTTGCATATTTATCCTTCGCCGCCTCAAGAACCTCCGCATTGGTATCCTTGTTGGAGCCCATAAGTCTTGCAAACAGTGCGAACGCTTCCATTCTCGACACGGAATTTCCCGGGCGGAAGGTTCCGTCCTCATATCCCTTTATAAGGCCGTCTTTAGCCATTTCTTCAACATATTCATATGCCCATGCGTAGCTTTTTTCATTCACGTCGGTGAAGGTGTCCGCCGCAAATACCGGAACCGCAGATCCTGCCGCAACCGTAGCCGCAAGCATGGCTGATAGTATCTTTTTCATATATTTTCCTCCTTGTATTCGTTATTATAACCTTATATTATCATATCTTGCGTTTTTTCGCAATATTTCTTTCTAATTTGTATAATATTTGTAATATTACTATAATTGCTGCACAATATATTGTGGTTTTTTAATATAAAACAAAGAATTGTATGCACTGCAACAAATTTACACAAGAGGAACGTAAAAAAACATAACCATCGGTAAAACGGCGGTTATGTTTTTTTACTATTTTCTTAACGCAATACGCACTCTTCCTTTTAATTCATTGCTTTTAATATGGAAAATCAGCCTGTAAACATAGTCATAGGTTTTAGATTTCACCAGCTCAACCCGCAGAGCCATATCGCCGTCCCAAACAATAGAGCCGTTCCCCACCAAAATCCTGTCTCCGGACAGAATAGGCTTGTTTCTCATGAGCAGAATAATACGCAAATCATCAAGCTTTGAAAGCTCGTAATCATCAGTGATAACAACAAATTTTTCCTCAGCCTCAACACTGCGCAGCCAGCTCACCACACCCGCCTCCTTGGGATATGTGCCGGACAGGTCAAGGGCAAGTCCGTTCTCGAGTTTTTCTCTTTTAACGCCCTTCGTATTGGTAAACTGTGAAAATCCGTTTATAACCGGCAAATTATGGGACTTTTCCAAATCCACAACATACGGCTCGTTATCCAGATACGCCATAAAATTACCGGCGGCGTTGGCTCCGCCCTTGACGGCAACCGAAAAATCCTTTGTTTTCTTGACAAACAAATCCATTGCGTCAATATAGCCGCACTCCTGACCGTCAAAATTATCGCCGTAGTGCATAATCTCCGACGCAAACTTAACAGAATACAGCTTGTGAAAAAGATTAAAGCTGCCGGGCAGGGTCTTGTCGCTTACCGCAATAAATTCGCTTGCTCCGAAATCCATCAGCTGCTTGTGGTCAAGGCGCTTTCCGAACATATAAATCCTTGCGCCGTCCTCGTCAATGGCCCTTTCAGAAAATCCGTCGCTTCCCAGATATGCCTTATAGATAAAATCGGCGCAAAGCTTAGCCTTATCTTCGCTGTAAATATCGAACTTACGGTCGGTGGCGTTATAAAGCATCTCCAAAATATCAAAGACATATGCTGTACGGCTGTACAGACTCTGCTCATTCCTTACCTTCACACTGCCGCCGGTGTATTCTCCGAAATACTCCTCCAAAAGGGTCAGGACCTTTTCAATAATCTGCCTTCTGCACGCCTCGTCCTCCTCGGTGAAGATACATGCAATCAGGCTCTGGGCGCAAAGCTCTGATGAGATATGCTGCTTTGTTTCGGCAAAAGGAGCAGTTGACCGTATTTTTATCTCATGAGCCGCACGTTTTTTTACCGGCTGCGGCAGCTCCTTGCGGAATAAGTGCAGCGTCTGCGCCAAAAGGGCGGCGGTACGGGCTGTATTTACATCGGTTCTCAATACCGACGTATCGCGAAGTCTGCCCGTACCGTCGGGCAACTCCCATGTGCTTTCTTCACATATGCACCATATCCCGTTTATTATATCCTCAATGAAATGTCCCTTCCTCTCCAGATACTCCGCAAGAGCAAGCGAGGCAAGGGCAATACGCCTTTTACGGTATGCTTCGTCATATTTTTCGTGATTTGCGTCGGTGTACAGCGACGCAGTAAGCACTCCCCAGTCATTATTAATATACCTGTTTCCGCCTTCATATGCCGCCTTATAAATGTATTCCGGTACCTCCGACATATCATACATATTCATTTCGCCGGGCGGCCATAGCTCATAATCAGTAAAGAGCAATCCAATTCCTCCTATATAAATTAACTGTAAGATATTATATCAAATACTGTCGTTTTTTGCAACACATTTCACTAATTATATCCCAAAAGTCCGCGCACCGATACCTCGCCTGACGTGACCTGCTCGCGCATACCGTCATGCTCTATTATAAGCTCGCCGTTTTCACCTATGTCGTGTGCCCGTGCCTCAAATTCTTCTCCGTTTCTTTTTATTATAACCCGCCTGCCGAGTGTTGCGCACTTAATGCAGTATTCCCGTTTCAAGACCGAAAATCCTTCCTTCAGAAAGACATCGTATAACCGCCAAAATTCCTCTAAAATATCGCATATAAGCTTGTCCCGCCGATATTTTTTTCCTGTTTCCCGATACATTGACGTTGCTTTTGTGATTAAATCGACATTAAATACTTCATTATTCACATTGATACCTATTCCTACAATAACCCGATTAACCCTGTCTGCCTCCGCTGTCATTTCGGTAAGAATACCGCATACCTTTTTATTATTAAGCAATACGTCATTAGGCCATTTAATCCGTGAGCCGCGTATTGTACGGCATACCGCCATGCCCGCTATAAGCGTCAGCTGCGGCACCTTATAGATGGGTATATCCGGTTCAAGATAAATGCTCATGTAAACGGCGCTGCCCTTGGGTGACGACCATTTTCTTCCCAGCCTTCCGCGGCCGCCCGTCTGGCTCTCGCTTACAAACAGGCTTTTATCCGGCACATCCTCCGCACGCTTGCACTCGGCGTTGGTTGAGTCGATTGTTTCGTAATAATAAACTCTGCCCGGTACATAGTCCCTAAGTTTTTCCGGATTTATTATATCCGGCTGCGAAAGAAGCCGGTAACCCTTGCTCGGCACCGACTCCACCTCATATCCGAGGCTTCGCAGGGCATTAATATGCTTCCATACCGCACTTCTGGAGATTCCCATGCTTTTCGAAATCTCCTCCCCCGAAACATATCCGTCCGTTTTCAGCATTTCTAAAATTCTGTATTTCATAAAGCACCACCGTTTATCTTCTTTCCTACCATTATAATACCTTAATAAAATATTGTCAAATTATTTCATGTTTACATAACAATATTACACCTCGATTACAGTCCTGTTACAATCCACTTTATCCACATAGTTATCCAGCGGTTTCTGTAATAAAAATGTCATAAAACCGTTGATTTTGCGATTATCCACACCCCAAACGAGGAATAGTGGACAGATTTATCAACAGCTTTTCGGTTTACATAACACAGAAAAATGGAATTTAGTTCCATAATTTTAATTGTCGTAACAAGGTAAAGGGAACGTTTTCTTTTAGGCGTTATAGGTATTTTTTATATATATTTTGCTTTTATGGGCAATTTTCCCTTGACAAAAACGCAAATTTTCTGTAAACTATAATCAGTATACATAAATATAGAAAAGGGTGCAATTTCATGAAAAATTCAGAAAAAACAATGGATAAAATAGTTGCGTTGTGTAAGGGCAGAGGCTTTATCTACCCGGGCAGCGAAATTTACGGCGGACTGGCAAACACATGGGACTACGGTCCTCTCGGAGTTGAATTTAAGAACAATATAAAAAAGGCATGGTGGAAAAAATTCATCCAGGAATCTAAATACAACGTAGGAGTTGACTGTGCAATTTTGATGAACCCCGAAACATGGGTTGCTTCAGGTCACATCGGCGGTTTTTCCGACCCCCTCATGGATTGTAAAGAGTGTCACGCACGCCACAGAGCCGACAAGCTTATAGAGGATTTTGCTCACGAACACGGTGAGGATGTCACTGTTGACGGCTGGAGCAACGAAAAAATGGTGGATTATATAAAGGAACACAATATTGCCTGCCCCGAATGCGGTAAGCAGAACTTCACCGATATCCGTCAGTTTAATCTTATGTTCAAGACCTTCCAGGGCGTTACGGAGGACTCTACGGCAACGCTTTATCTCCGTCCCGAAACTGCTCAGGGTATCTTTGTAAACTTCAAAAACGTTCAGCGCACATCACGTAAAAAAATCCCCTTCGGTATCGGTCAGGTAGGCAAATCCTTCCGTAACGAAATAACACCCGGTAATTTCACCTTCAGAACCCGTGAGTTTGAGCAGATGGAGCTTGAATTTTTCTGTAAGCCCGGCTCGGATTTGGAGTGGTTCTATTACTGGAAAGACTACTGCATGAATTGGCTCAAAACTCTCGGCATCAAAGAGGAAAATCTTCGCTTCCGCGACCACTCTCCCGAAGAGCTTGCCTTCTACTCAAAAGCAACCTCCGATATTGAGTTCGTATTCCCGTTCGGCTGGGGCGAGCTTTGGGGAATTGCCGACAGAACAGACTATGACCTTATGCAGCATCAGAATCATTCCGGCGAAAGTATGGAATATATTGACCAGATTACCAACGAAAGATATGTTCCCTATTGTATTGAGCCTTCTCTTGGTGCAGACCGTGTAACTCTTGCATTTTTGGTCGAAGCATATGACGAAGAGCAGCTTGACGGCGGCGATTCCCGAGTTGTGCTGCATCTTCACCCGGCTCTTGCGCCGGTAAAGGCTGCCGTTCTGCCCCTTTCAAAGAAGCTCAGCGAGGGCGCAGAAAAGGTATTTGCCGACCTTTCTCAGAACTTCAATATTGAATATGATGACGCAGGTTCCATCGGAAAGCGCTACAGACGTCAGGATGAAATCGGTACTCCATTCTGCATTACTTACGACTTTGATTCGGAAAATGACGGCTCGGTCACCGTCCGCGACAGAGATACTATGGAACAGCAGAGAATTAAAATTGATGATTTACCGGCATTTCTTGAGGGCAAGCTTTCATTTTAAGGAGAAGAAACCATGAAATTTTTTGAGGAATTTAAAAAATTTATATCTCGCGGCAATGTCATGGATATGGCAGTGGGTGTTGTTATGGGTACTGCGTATACAAAAATCGTAAATTCGCTGGTTGCCAACATCATAACACCTGTCATAAGTCTTGTTACAGGCCGTGTAAATGTTGCTTCTCTTGCCGTCAAAATTAATGATACACTATCCATCACATACGGTGCGTTCTTGCAGTCAATAATTGACTTTTTGCTTATTGCGGCGTCGGTTTTTATCATGATTAAAGTGATGAACAGACTCAAGGATACCTTCGCAATGCCCCATGAGCCTGAACCGGAAAAAGAACCGAAATTATCTGATGAAGCGGCGTTGCTTACCGAAATAAGAGATATGCTTAAGGATAAGGAGCGGCAGGAATGAAAAAGCTTTTATCAATTTTTCTGGTTGCGGCTCTGTTGGCTGTACCGTCTGTACACGCCGAGGACGAAATCAGAGTCATCGCTGAGGACCGGGAAATTGAATTTGATGTTCCGCCACAGATTATAAACGGCAGAACCCTGGTACCCATGCGTAAAATTTTTGAGGTCTTTGGCGCAAAAATAGAATGGTTTGAACAATCCCAACTTATTTTAGCCACATGCAATGCAGACGTTGTAGCAATGGTTATTGGGCGCAGTGAAATAACCGTTACAAATACGCTGTCCGGAAAGGTTAAAACGATTGAGCTTGATGTTCCGCCGCAGATTTCAGACGGAAGAACCCTCGTGCCTATCCGCGCCGTTTCCGAAGCGCTGGGCATGGATGTCAAATGGAACGAAGAAACAAAGGTCATATCAATCTCACGGAGGTTGATATGACCTTCTATTTTTGTCGAGTATCCCTCTATTCACAATATGCTGCAAAAAAATGAATTTTCCCATTCAATTATTTTTTCACTTTACCTCTCCCGTTACAGAATCTACTGTGAAGCTTTCCAAAACCTCTCCGCCGTTATACTTATACTTTTTAAAAATAATATTACCCCCGGCGGCGTCAAAGCTCATTTCATAAACCACTCGCACGGTTTTTCCGTCAATATCTTCGAGATATTCCTTATTGCCCACCCAATACGGATACTTATCAAATTTTCCGAAAAGCTCATTCGACACCCTGTCGCTTACGCCCAAATCGGACAGCAGTATTCGCTCGGTATCTCCATATTCGCCGATTTCCGCCTTACGTCCGATTTTATCCAGATACTCCCGGGCATATGCCCGTTCCTGCTCCAGGCATGCGTCATAATCACTGTCGCTATGCTTCAGTGCTTTGTACTGATACTTTATAGGGAAAATTTCACGGATTGACGGTATATATCTGTTTCCGTCCTCCGGCATTTCATAATCGATTAATCTGCCATCAGAATCCAGCACAATCTTTGCCGGAATAAGTCCGCTTCCGGAAATTTTTATGAACATTCCGTTTTCAAAACCGTACTCTCCGTAGGTTGTGAGTGCGTAAACAACCGTTTTACCCTCTTCTTCATTTTTCCCCAGAAAAATATGTCCCTCGGCGAAACACTCGCCTTCATAATACCCGGCGCTGTTATACTCAAGTATTGCGTTTGAAACATATTCCGACAAGCTATCATCCGAAACATAAACGGCTGTCGGTCCGTCAGCTCCTCCGATAACTGCCGTATTGCCGCAGCCTGCAAGGACCAGCACAACCGCTGTTTCCGCTATAATTCGTACAATCTTATTCATACCTTCCCCTCACTCTCATTCATCTGAGATTATATAGTCATTTAGTCCCTCTTTAAGCTCTCTCCATCCGCCGTTGTTGTCATCAGAGTACAGTTTTTTGCACAAAACTGCACTGTCCTTGATTTTACCCTCCAGCTTTAACGGAAAATTTGCCTCCTTTTCGGCATTATATTCATTGTACAGCCTCTTATATTCCTCGGTATTACCCGAATTTTTCGCATCAATAATGTACTTCACCGTATCAGGGTCCTTATAATAATTCTTATAAACTGCCTTCATTATAAATTCAGCCGTAATCTTACCGTTCTTTTCGTTAAAATTTTCCTTATAATTCGCCAGCTCGGTAACATACGTCATGTCGTAATAAGGAGAAAATACCGCTGTATATTCCGACTGCATATAATCTCTCACCATATCATAATGCTCTGCGGAATTATATGTAACAGTTTCTGTTGCACGGTATTTCAGAGAGTATCCAACAGCTCCGAAAATGACAATAGCAGTCATAATTATAACCGTGGCTCTGCGTTTTGCCTCCGGATTAATTGAAATTTTTCTCATAATTATTCCTCCCCTCCGAATCGAGTTGACTCTGCCGCAGCCATAAATATTTTTTCCACAATTCTGCCGACTCTTTCAATTTTATTTTACATCTTATAGCCGCAATTGTCAAGCATTTTAAAAACGCAGAAAAGCATTAAATTATCATGCTTTTCTGCGTTTTAATTATTATTTTTCTAACAGCTCAACGCTGTCCTGTCCGTCCGTTTCCATAAGCTTAACCTTGATTATTTCATTTCTTGATGTGGGAACATTCTTTCCCACATAGTCGGCACGGATTGGCAGCTCCCGGTGTCCTCTGTCCACCAAAACAGCCAGCTGGATTTTGGACGCCCGCCCACTTGACAGAACCGCATCCAGCGCCGCCCTCACCGTACGTCCGGTGTAAATTACATCGTCAACCAAAATTATGCTTTTTCCGGTAATCGGAAAGTCCAGATTTTCATTATCGGAAGGGGTGTTTTCCTTTCCTAAAAGCGTTATATCATCCCGAAACTGCGATATGTCAAGAGTACCAACCGAAACACGTCTTCCCTCAATCTTATATATTGCCTCCGCAAGACGGTTAGCAATCGGTATTCCGCGGGTTTTTATGCCAACAATACACAAATCATCCACATCAACATTCTTTTCCGTAATCTCGTGAGCAATTCGTGTTATGGCACGCTTTACCGCATTTTCATCAAACAAGCATGCTTTAAATTTCATGATTAATCAATGTTTTCTTCGACTACAGTCTCTTCCTCTTCATTCACTTCCACTGTTTCATCCGGTTCAACAGCTGTTTCAGGCTCTTCTGCCGGGGTACTGCAGCATGTTCCGCAGCAGCATTTTTTCTTTTCCGAAACAATAATATTTGTCAGGATACCAACAATCAGAGCTGTTGCAATTCCCGTGATGGTGATTTTGCCCATCTGAATCTCCAGTCCGCCGATGCCTGTTACAAGAATTGCACTTACTACAAAGAGATTCTTTGATTCGCCCAAATCCACAGACTGAAGCATTCTGAGACCGCTTACAGCGATGAAACCATAAAGCGCAACACATATACCGCCTATTACGCATACCGGGATTGTATTTACGAACTGTACAAACGGCGTGAAGAAGGACAGCAGCATTGCAAGAATCGCTGTCAGAATTATTGTTGAAGTAGAAGCGTTCCCGGTAATTGCAACGCAGCCAACGCTTTCACCGTATGTGGTATTGGGGCATCCGCCGAAAATTGCGCCGATAAATGAACCGATTCCGTCTCCGAGAAGCGTCTTTTCAAGGCCCGGCTCCTTAATTAAATCTCTGCCTATAACCGAGCTCAAATTCTTGTGGTCCGCAATATGCTCGGCAAGTACAACAAAAGCTACCGGAGCAAACAGGAGCGCCAACTGCGAAACAGCCGCACCGTCAAGCTTAAAGCCTTCCTTGAAAGCCGCTGCCGCAGTAAAGTTAGGTACGCTTACAAAGCTCTGAATACTGAGATTTTTGAAATTTTCAATAAGCGGAGAATAATTAATAATCTGAAGGTAGGAATTTCCCGTAAGATTCCCTATAATTGTAGCTATCGAAGCAGCAACATATCCCGCGCCGATACCGATAATGAAGGGAACCAGCTTCGCACTGCGGCTGCCCTTAACCGATGCAAGAACAGTACCTCCGAAGGCAATAAGTCCGCATAAAATGGATACCAGGTTATAGCTTCCTGCAGACGTATTGTTAAGGTTCTGTACGGCAGATGAGCAAAGGCTCAATCCTATCAACGCAACCGTAGGTCCGATAATAACCGGCGGAAGCAGCTTGTCCACCCATTTTGTGCCCACAAAATGAATTACAATCGCAATAATGACATAAACCAATGCTGCGAAAAGCACACCCAGCAAAATTCCGAAATAACCGAATGCACATGCGCCTGCCAGCGGGGCAATAAACGCAAATGAGCTGCCCAGAAATACCGGGCTTTTCTTCTTAGTGCACCAAATGTAGAACAAGGTTCCCGCACCCGCACCGAAAAGTGCCGCCGCCTGGCTCATCATTTCCGTTTTTGAAATGCTGTTAACCAGGGTAGGAACAAGCAGTGTTGCCGCAATAATAGCAAGAAGCTGCTGCAGCGCAAACACTATGTTGGATTTAAATTTTGGTTTGTCCTCAACATCGTAAATTAGTTTCATCTTTACACTCTCCTTAATTTTTGTAATAAAAAAACCTTGTCTGCACACAAAGACAGACAAGGTATAATTACACTTTCTGATAATTCCTCTTGCCGATGTCTCTGCATCGCTTTAAAGATTCCTTACTCATTCTTTCAACATTATATCACAAGATTTTACATTTGTAAATACGTTTTATTTAAAAATTAAAAATATTTTTTATTCCTCCCGGTCGGTGACATCAATGGCCAGCTCCTTTAACTGAGCGCTGTCCACTGCGGCGGGCGCATCGGACATTAACTCGGACGCATTCTGTACCTTTGGAAATGCGGTAACGTCCTTCAGGCTGTCCGCTCCGCACATAATCATTGCAAGTCGGTCAAGTCCTATTCCACAGCCGCCGTGAGGCGCTGCGCCATACTTATACGCTTCTACCAAAAATCCAAATTTAGCCTGAATTTCCTCCTCGGTAAGACCGAGAGCCTCAAACATCTTCTGCTGCAGCTCATAATCGTTAATTCTTATAGAACCGCTGGACAGCTCCGTTCCGTTTAGAACCAAATCGTACGCCTTTGCCGTAACCTTTTCCGGGTCGGTATCAAGATAGGGTATGCATTCGTCCATGGGCATTGTAAAAGGATGATGCATGGCGTCCCAGCTGCCGGTTTCTTCATTATATTCAAAGAACGGAAATTCGGTAACCCACAGAAAATTGAACTGCTCCGGAATAATATCCAGCTGCTTTGCGACTTTTAAACGCAAAGCTCCCAAAGTTGGCAGAACCACCTTATTCTTATCGGCAACAATCAATACAAGATCGCCCTTTTGTGCGCCAAGACGCTCCAAAATCGCCTGTAGCTCACCTTCCTTCATGAATTTTGCAAAGGAACAGGTCGGCGTATCCTCCACCCAGCGCACATATGCAAGTCCCTTTGCACCTATTCCCTTTGCAAACTCGGTAAGACGGTCAACTTCCTTCCGCGTATACACCGAAACAGCGTCCTTTGCTACGATGGCACGTACCGAGCCGCCGTTTTCGATTGCCGACGTAAATACGCCGAAATCGCAAGCCTTAACCAGGTCGGAAATATCCTGAATTTCCATACCGAAACGTGTATCAGGCTTGTCCGAACCATACCGCTCCAATGCCTCACGATAGGTCAGTCTCGGCAGCGGCAGAGCAATGTCCTTATCCAGAATCGTCTTAAACAATGTGCTGATAAAGCCCTCTACAATCTCCTGAATATCCTCTACCTCAGCAAAGGACATTTCCATATCTATCTGCGTAAATTCCGGCTGTCTGTCCGCACGAAGATCCTCATCTCGGAAGCAACGTGCCAGCTGAATATAGCGGTCGAAACCGGCAATCATCAATAGCTGTTTATAAATCTGCGGCGACTGCGGCAGAGCATAAAACTTGCCGTGATGCACTCTTGAAGGCACAAGATAATCCCTGGCACCCTCCGGCGTAGACTTCATCATCATCGGCGTTTCAATCTCTATAAAGCCATTGTCCGCGAAATAATCTCTCGCACACTTGGCAATCCTGCTGCGCATCATAATATTATCCTGCAGCGGCTTTCGTCTCAAATCCAGGTATCTGTACTTTAATCGAAGCTCTTCGTTGACATTGGTTTCATCGGTAATCTCAAATGGCGGGGTCTGCGCCTTGGCAAGAATACGCAAATCGTCAACAAAAATTTCAATATTGCCTGTTTTTATTGCGGGATTTTTACTCTCGCGCTCACGAACAACACCCTTAGCCATCAGCACGTATTCGCTGTGACACTTTGACGCCTTTTCAAACACATCTCTCCCGCTGGTATCGTCAAACGCCAGCTGAACTATGCCGGTTCTGTCACGCAGGTCTATAAAAATCAGCGTTCCCATGTCCCGGATTTTCTGTACATATCCGCCCACAACAACAGTATTTCCTATACCTTCAACCTCGCCGCAGTAATGAGTGCGTTTTAGTCCCTTCATTGTATCCATATCAGTTATCCTCCCTGAAAAAATCCGTTATTTTATCCATTTGCAATTCAATCTGTTCCCCGGTTTCCATATTTTTCAGCTTAATATTGCCGGTTTCCAGCTCGCTGTCGCCCAGAACCAGCGTATACCGTGCACCGATTTTGTCGGAATATTTCATCTGCGGCTTTAATCCTCTTGACATATGGTCGGTTTCCGCCGCAACACCGTCCCCTCTCAACTTATAACACAAGGTCTGCGCCGCGTCCCGAGCAGTATCACCTAAAGGCGCAATATATAAATCCGGCTTTCCGCTGTCCGGAATTTCAATACCCAACTCGTCAAGCCTTATTAACAGCCGTTCTATGCCCAGACCGAAACCGATTGCCGGAGTTGCGTCGCCGCCAAACTCCTCAACAAGACCGTCATAACGTCCTCCGCCGCATACGGTAAAGGGTCCGGAAATGATTTCAAACACCGTTTTAGTGTAATAATCCAGTCCGCGCACAATGCCGCTGTCTATCCTGTAAGAAATTCCCAGATTATCCAGCGCCTTTTTGAAGCTTTCAAAATGCTCTCTGCAATCATCGCAGATGTAATCGAGAAGTCTCGGAGCGCCGGCGGCTATTCCTTGGCATATCTCCGATTTGCAGTCCAAAATACGCAAAGGGTTACGTTCAAACCTCGACTGACATGTGCCGCACAGTTCGGAAAGGTGAGGACGCAGATAATCCCGGAGAATTTCGTTATATTTTCTCCGGCACTCCGGACAGCCTATGCTGTTTATATTAACCGACAAATCGTTAAGACCCACGCTCTTTAAGAAGGTGACGGCAAGGGTCAGAACCTCCGCATCAATTGACGGTCCCTTTGCGCCGAACGCCTCAACGCCGAACTGATGGAACTCGCGCAGACGACCCTTCTGCTTATTTTCATACCTAAAACAGGGCAGCTCATACCACATTTTAAGGGGCAGAGCGTCTGCGTAAAGATTATTTTCAAGGTAACAGCGCGCAACCGACGCCGTACCCTCAGGACGCAGTGTTATACTCCTTCCGCCTTTATCGTTGAAGGTGTACATCTGCTTTTCAACGACATCGGTAGTATCGCCTACGCCTCTCTCGAAAAGCTCGGTATGCTCAAAGGTCGGCACACGGATTTCCTTGTATCCGAAATTTTTGCATACTGTTCTGAATTTTTCTTCAAGATACTGCCACCTGTAGCTGTTTTTTGGCAGCAGATCCTCGGTACCTTTTGGTGCTTTGGTTATTAACATCGGTTTTATCCTTTCTTGAACTGTCATATTACATTTATTCAGCGGCTTTTTAGCTTGCGTAAAAAAGCCAATCTATTTATTATTTTATTCTTTTCGCACATTAATGTCAAGGTAATTTCGCTCATATTTTGCAACTTTGCTAAAATTTGTATAATTTACTTGATAATAGCCGTTAAATGTCATATAATATAGGTATGCTTTTTAACAAAAATATCTCATGAGGTACAGATATGAAACAATCGGAAAAGAAAAATTCGTTTATGCTTAACGTTGCAATCGTCATGTTTGCACAGATTGCAGTCAAGCTTCTGGGAATGATATACCGGGTAGTAATCACTAACTTTGAAGGCTTCGGGGATTTGGGCACCGGGTATCTGAACGTTGGGTATCAGATTTACACTCTGCTTCTTGCTATATCCTCCATCGGTATTCCCAACGCAATTTCAAAGATGACCTCAGAACGTGTTGCCGTCGGCGATTACCGCGGCGCTCACAAGATTTTCAAGTCTGCAATGGCTCTTTTCGCCGTTGTCGGGGCTGCCGCATCGGCATTTTTGTATTTCGGTTCGGGCTTTATCGCCGATTATGTGGTTCATCTTCACGATACAAAATATGTTATGATGTGCCTTGCTCCTTCTATACTTTTCGTATGCCTGTCCTCCGTTATCCGCGGATATTTCGTGGGCATGGAAAACATGAAGGCAACAAGTACATCTCAAGTCCTTGAGCAGTTTTTTAAATGCTTTTTAACCATTGCTGTAGTTTATGCGCTGGCAAGCTTTCCATCAATACTTTTAAAGCTCTTTAATGTTGCTGAAAATGACGATAATACCCGCGCCGTTTTCATGGCGTCGGGCGCGCAGATTGCCACAACGGTATCTACAATATTAAGCTTTGTCTATCTGGGCATTTTCTATAACAGACGCCGCAAAAAAATTATGAAAAAGGTGGCTTCAACCGAGGTCGAAACCCTAACCAAGCCTATAGGGCAAATGTTTAAAAGTATTCTGCTTATTTCAATTCCCATTTCCTTAGGCTCGGTTATTTCTGCGGTAAACAGAATTATCGACACCGCCACAATAACCCGAGGAATCGAAATTGCTTTTCGTGATATGATCCCCGCATACGGCAATACCGCAGCGATAATAAATCCGACTCTGACTCAGCTAAGCAAGGAGGCGGCAAGGCTTTCGGGACTGCTCAGCAAAAGCGATACCCTGATTAACCTTCCTTTGGCGATTAATATTTCCTTCTCCACCGTTTTGGTGCCGTCAATAGCCGGTGCGCTGGCAACAGGCGACAAGAAAAGTGCGTCGGAAAAGGTTTCCTATTCAATGATGATTTCCATTTTGATTGCGCTGCCCTGCGCTTTCGGATACATTGCGCTGGCAAAGCCGATTTATACGCTTCTGTACCCGAATGCACGTCTGGGCTATGACCTGCTGCAAATAAGCGCAATCGCAATGGTTTTCACAGCCCTTAATCAGACGCTGTCCGGCTCGCTTCAGGGAGTCGGCAAGGTATTTGCACCGGCAACAGGATTGCTCCTGGGCTGTATTGTTAAATTTATACTGAATATCATATTGATACGGCGTCCCGAAATAAATATCTACGGTGCGCCCATAAGCTCGATTGTATGTCAGATAATCTCCTTCACATACAGCTTTACCGTTCTTTCAAGACAGATTTCCGTCCGCATTTCTCCGGTAAAATATATTTTAAAGCCGATTTCCGCTGCAGCGATAATGGGACTATGCGCTTTCGTGATACATCGGCTGCTTTACGGCTTTACCGGCAACATAATTGCAACAGCAGCGGCAATTTTTATTGCGGCGGCAGTGTATTTCATTATGATATTTGTCATGAAGGTGATGAACGCAGAAGAAATTCTCCAGCTGCCGGCAGGCAGCTCCCTTCTGCGGCTGCTGAAAAAATTCGGTCTGTACAAATAAAACCCACCGGTTCAGAAGGCACTGCCACCTCTGAACCTTTTTTTCGGTTACTGCGGCAGGTTTACATAAATTGTTGACATTTTAAAAAATATCTGCTATTATATACGTAAGATTTTATTTTTGAAAGGATGATGGTTTGTGGATTCACTTCCCTCACGATGTATGTGGACTTTATTTCTTATTTTTCTCACCGGAATATTAAGGTGTTTTGAAACCGCTGTCAATAATGTCAATGAAGCAAAGCTTCAAAAGCTTGCCGAGGACGGTGATAAGCGGGCGAAAAATGTGCTTTTGCTGGTTGAAAATCCCAATAAATTTTACAATTCTATCCGAGTTTTTACCATATTAATTGAGCTTTCGGTAAGCTTTTTGGCAGCATACTTCATGCCCGGCTCGTTCTTTCCGCAGCTTCCGCAGCTTATCGGTGCGGCAATCAGTATTGTAATCGTTGCGGCGTTCATTTTGGTATTCGGAGTATACGCTCCCAAGCGTATTGCCGATCTTCACGCCGATTCAATTGTTCTTAAAATGTGGGCTCTGCTTCGTCTTTTATATCTGACAGCACTACCCGTTTCCATGCTGCTGACCTTCGTTTCCAACCTATTTCTGCTTATTTTCGGTATCAAACCCAACGATACCGAAGAGGAGGTAACTGAAGAAGAGATTCGCATGATGGTGGACATAGGCAGCGAAAACGGCACTATTGACCCTGATGAAAAGGAAATGATACATAATATTTTTGAGTTGGATAATACTCAGGTTGAGAATATTATGACCCATCGTACAGATACGGAGCT
>JAQXUJ010000025.1 GCA_029219925.1 Clostridiales bacterium
CTTTGCCTTCGCAATCCATACTCAGGTGGGCAGCAAAATGGTGGGCGCAAAAGCTAACGGAAAGATTATTCCCATCAATTACAAGCTCCAAAACGGAGATATTATCGAAATACTGACCTCACCCCAGGCAAAAGGTCCAAGCCGCGACTGGCTTAAAATCGTAAAAACCTCACAGGCGCGCACTAAAATTACTCACGGGAAAAAAAAACAGCGCCGGGAGGAAAATATTATTCACGGCAAAGACATCCTCGAAAAAGAGTCAAAACGTCTGAATATTCCATTTTCAAGCCTGTTCCGTGAGGAATGGCTGTCGCCCATCTACAGAAAATATACCTTTGGCGGCATTGATGACCTGTTTGCAAGCGTAGGCTACGGAGGTCTGTCGGCACAAAAGGTTATTATGCATCTTCGCGAGGAATATATCAAGGAGCAGAAGAAAAATGCTCCCGAAAAAAACGGCACAACCCACGCAGTGCGGAAAAAGACAAATTCCTGCGGCATTGAGGTTAAAGGTATCGACAACTGTCTTGTGCGGCTCTCTAAGTGCTGCAATCCCGTTCCGGGCGATGAAATAGTCGGATTTATTACAAAGGGCCGAGGCGTTTCGGTGCACAGAGCCGATTGCCCGAATATACGCCCTGAGGTTCTGTCCGACGAGGACAAAAAACGCTTTATTATCGTTAACTGGACAGGCGAGAACCGCTCCTCCTACGTAGCCGCGCTCCGCGTGGAAACGGAGGATTCACCCGGCATGATGATGCATATTACCACCGTCCTTGCCGACCTTAAAATCAACTGCGTGTCCATCAATGCGCGGACCTTTAAAGACAAGACGTCTGTAATAAATCTCGGTCTTGAAATATCCGACACCGAGGATTTAAAACGCGCTGTTACACGCATTTCACAGCTGCACGGCGTTATCAGCGTACAGCGTACCACAAATTAGCATAAAAGGAGTTTGGGTAAAATGGAAGTTCAAAAGCTGGAAATCAGCATAACAACCGAATATATAAAGCTTGACCAGCTGCTTAAATTCGCGCAGATTGCCGACAGCGGCGCAATGGCAAAGGAAATGATTGCGGACGGGATTATTTCGGTAAACGGCGGGGTATGCCTTATGCGCGGCAAAAAAATACGTCCCGGCGACACGGTTTTCGCGGATTTTGAGGACGAAGCCTTTGAAATAACGGTGGAATAAATGATAGTAAAAAGACTTACGCTCCATAATTTCCGTAATTATGAGCGCGAAACCATAGATTTCAGCAGCGGCACAAATGTAATTTTCGGGAATAATGCCCAGGGAAAAACCAATCTTTTGGAAGCAGTGTATTTGTTTTCCCACGGCAAAAGCCACCGGGCAAAAACCGACGCCGAAATGATTAAATTTGGCAGCGATTTTATGAAGCTGTGCCTTGAGTTGTCCGACAAAAGCCGTGATTACCGTGCTGTTATGCAGCTTACAAAGAGCGGAAAAAAATCGGTGAAAATCAACAACGTCCCCATTACCAAGCTGTCTATGCTTATGCGGTATTTAAATGCCGTCATGTTTTCCCCGGAGGATTTGGACATAGTAAAGGGTGCGCCCCAGCTCCGCAGAAGATTTATCGACGAGGCTGTGAGTCAGCTTTATCCGCTTTATTTAAAGTGCCTCATATCCTATCACAAAAATCTTGCTCAGAAAAATAACCTTCTGAAAAAGATGAAGTTCTCCGGCAAAACCGACGACCCGATGCTTTCGGTATGGAACCAGCAAATTGCCGACGACGGTAGCCGCATAATGCAGTATCGCAGCGATTTTGTAGAGCGGCTGAATGTCTTTGCAAAAGAAATTCACAGAGAAATTAGCGGAGAAAATTTCAATTTGCTATATACACCGAGCATTGAATGTGATATAATAAGTAAAGAGGCGTTTTATGAAAAGCTGGAGGCCGCTGCATCAAGATAAATAGAAAACGGCTCCGGCCTTTACGGGATCCAGCGCGACGACCTGCGCTTTTTCATAAACGATAAGGAGGTTAAAACATATGCGTCCCAGGGACAGCAGCGTACCGTTGTTCTCAGCATGAAAATGGCGCAGATGGAAAGCATAAACGACCTTCGGGGCGAATACCCGGTACTACTTCTGGACGACATCATGAGTGAGCTTGATTCGGCACGCAGGCAGTATTTGTCGGATAAAATCAAGGACAAGCAGGTTATTCTGACCTGCACCGACGCTGACGCCGCCGGCAAATCCGGCTCCGCACGGCTGTTCGAGGTTCGTTCCGGAAAAATAATTGTTTAGGAGGGAACGGCTCTATGTACCTTCATCTCGGAAATGAGGTTGCCGTCGCACTTTCCGATATAATCGGCATCTTCGACATGGATAATACCACGGTTTCCTATCAGACCCGTGATTTTCTGGCGGCAGCCCAGAAAAACGGAACTGTTATCGATGTTACCGAGGATTTGCCCAAATCCTTCATCATAGTGAAAAAGGGCGGTAAAATCCTTGTATATATATCATCACTTGCGTCACGGACGCTGTTAAAACGTGCAAAATCAGAAAATATTATTATGTAGGCAGGAGATAGAAAATGGAAAAGATTGAAACAAAGTATGACGAAAGTCAGATACAGGTTCTTGAAGGACTTGAAGCGGTAAGAAAGCGGCCGGGCATGTATATCGGCTCCACCTCCTCCGCAGGACTTCATCACCTGGTTTACGAAATTGTGGATAACTCCATAGACGAAGCCCTTGCCGGCTACTGTACCGAAATTAAGGTTGATATTAACCCTGACAATTCCGTTACCGTAACCGATAACGGCCGCGGTATACCGGTAGGTATCCATCCCCAGGAAGGTATTCCGACAGTTCAGGTGGTACTGACCATTCTGCATGTCGGCGGCAAGTTCGGCGGCGGCGGATATAAGGTTTCCGGTGGTCTGCACGGTGTCGGCTCCTCGGTGGTAAACGCACTTTCCGAGAAGCTGGAGGTTGAAATCTCCGACGGTACCCACATCCATTACCAGAGCTATCAGCGTGGGAAACCCACATGTGAGCTTAAGATTATCGGTGATACCGATAAAACCGGCACAAAAATTACCTTTAAGCCGGACGGCGAAATCTTTGAGACCCTTGTGTTTGACTATGACATCCTTTTAAAGCGGCTTCGTGAGCAGGCATTTTTAAATAAGGGTATCAAAATTATTTTCACAGACAAGCGTGAGGCAGAGCCTAAATCCGTTACTCTTTACGCCGAGGGCGGCATCAAGGAATTTGTTCAATACATCAATAAAAACAAAGACCCTCTGCATGACGATATAATCTACTTTGAAGCGTCCAAAAAGGATATGATGGTTGAGGTTGCGATGCAGTATACCGATTCCTACAACGAAACGGTGCTTAGCTTTGCCAACAATATCCACACAATGGACGGCGGTACTCATGAAACCGGTTTTAAGTCGGGACTGACAAGGGTTATCAATGACTATGCCCGCAAAAACAATATGCTAAAGGATAAGGAATCAAATCTTTCCGGCGAGGATACTCGTGAGGGACTTACTTCAATTATCAGCGTTAAGGTGTCCGAGCCTCAGTTTGAGGGTCAGACCAAGACAAAACTGGGCAATTCCGAGGCAAGAACCCTTGTTGAAAGCGCATTAAACGACAAACTGTCGGCATTTCTGGAGGAGAACCCCAGAATCGCAAAAGCAATTATTGACAAAACCCTCACCGCAAGCCGTGCCCGTGAAGCAGCGCGAAAGGCTCGTGAGGCTACTCGCAAAAACGCCCAGGCAAGCAACGCATCTCTGCTGGGCAAGCTGGCAAAATGCACCGATGAGGGCGCAGATTACGCCGAAATATATATTGTCGAGGGTGATTCGGCCGGCGGCTCCGCAAAGCAGGGTCGAAACAGACGTTTTCAGGCTATTCTTCCTCTTTGGGGAAAAATGCTTAACGTTGAGAAATCAAGAATTGACAAGGTTTACTCAAACGAAAAGCTTCTGCCTATTATTCAGGCGCTGGGTGCAGGCATAGGTGATGAATTTGATATTACCAAGCTGAAATATGGCAAAATAATTATCATGGCGGATGCCGATGTGGACGGCTCCCATATAAGAACACTGCTTCTGACCTTCTTCTTCAGATACATGCGTCCACTCATTGAAAACGGCAATGTTTATCTTGCACAGCCGCCTCTCTATAAAGTATTCAAGGGCAAAAACAACAACCTTGTTGAAAAATTTGCTTATAACGAGGACGAGCGCAATGCGCTTTTGGCGGAAATGGGGACCGGCGCCAAGGTTCAGCGCTATA
>JAQXUJ010000026.1 GCA_029219925.1 Clostridiales bacterium
CGATAAAAGATGAAAAAATTATTAAGGTTCCGGCGGGAAAATGTGTTAAAGTATTTTAAAAAATCGTGCTGACTGATTTGTCAGCACGATTTTTTTGCGGCGACAACACGCTCAATTCCGCATAAATCCGTTTTTATTTCAATGTCGGAAAAATGAGGCTTAAGCATTTCGGAAACGGCATCTGCTTGGTTTTCTCCTACCTCCAAAACCAGAATCCCCGCCCCGGTAAGAAGTGCCGGAGCAACAGCACAAATCCGGCGGTAAAATTTTAAGCCATCAATGCCGCCGTCAAGAGCAAGATGCGGCTCGAAGTCCTTTACCTCTGTTTGCAGCGAGTCAATTATATCATGCTCGATATACGGTGGATTTGCGGTGATTACATCATACTGTCCGCATGGAATTTCGGTAAGTATATCCAGCTTTTCAAAGCATGCACGATTTGATAGCTCAAGTCTTTTACAGTTTTTTTCGGCAATTTCCAAAGCCTTGTCACTAATATCAATGCCGCGTACATATGCGCGGCTGTTATAATGCGCGATACTAAGCGGAATACATCCAGTGCCCGTGCATAAATCAAGCAGCATAAAGCCCTTAGCTGACATTTTGTCAAGAACAAATTCCACGAGAGTTTCGGTATCGGCGCGAGGAATAAGAACAGAGCGGTCAACCAAAAATTCTAACGACATAAATTCCTGAGTCCCAAGTATGTACTGCAGAGGCTCACCGGCAGTACGGCGGTCGGTAAGAGTATTTATTTCAGCTTCCTGTTCAATTGAAAGTGAACATTGATGCTGAATGACAAGGTCGGTTGCCGACAGCTTCAGCACAAAACGCATAATTTGATGAGCCTCAAAAACGGCATTGTCGCAGCCGTATTCGCGTAGTTTCGCAATCGTTTTTGTGAGCTGTTCTCGTATTACCATTTATCCGCTTCCTTATCCTCGGGTATTACTGCCTCAATTGATTTTATTGCAACCTCAATCTGGGAATCGTCCGGTTCACGGGTGGTAAGGCGCTGGAGCCACAGCCCCGGCTTGGTCAAAAGTCGTACACAGCCGTTTTTGCTGCGTCCCGCCAGTTTAATAATTTCATAAGAAATACCGGCAACAACGGGCAGAAGCAAAAGCCTGGTTCCCATCCTCAGAAGAAGGCGCTGAACGGCATTGTATGCCTCTCCTCCGAATTTAGGCAGGCATGCGTACAGTATGATGCTTATAATCATAACAAAAAGAAGGAAACTTGTTCCGCATCTGGGATGAAAACGGGTATATTTTCTTACATTTTCCACTGTCAGTTCATCTCCTGCTTCGTAGCAGGCAATTGTTTTATGCTCTGCGCCGTGATATTCGAACACTCGTCGAATATCCTCCATTTTAGACACGAGATACATATATGTGAGGAAAATCGCCATTTTGACGATTCCCTCCGATATGCTTATGAAGGTACCGGTTTGAGCGATTGCATCAAGACCGATTTTGCTTAAAATCCATTGCAGTCCCTGCGTGATGGCTGTGGGCAGAAGAATAAAAAGTCCTATTGATAAAAACAGCGAAAGGGCTATGGAAACGTAAATTACAATATCCTTTATTTTATCTCCGAGCTTGTCCTCAAGCCATTTTTCAAATTTACTTTCCGAAGGTTCCTCGTCCTCAATATCCATAAAACCGGCAGAAAACATCAGAGCTTTCATGCCTATAACAAGACTTTCTATAAAATTAACGCAGCCTCTTATAATCGGAAGCCGGAAAAAGGCGTTATGTTTTTTTGTGCCGTTTTCGTCGATTTTACATTCAATTTCTTTATCTGCCTTACGAACGGCGACCGCCGTCTTGAAGGGACCTCTCATCATTACGCCTTCAATTACGGCTTGGCCGCCGATTGAAGTAATATGCTGTTCTTTTGCCATTAAAATTCACCTCAATTACATTATACAAGAAAAAAGAATAATTTTCAATATAAAAAGTAAATATATTTTTGTCGAACACTTGTCAAAAAACAACAACCGTTTTTGACAATATAACAGTATGATGTTTGATATAATACAAGCACAGGTTGCAAGGAGGCAGTATCATGGTTGTTTATGCAGATGTTATTTTTTTGACAAATTTTCTGTTTGACACCGGTATTTTGCTGATTTTACTCAAAATCAGTTCAAAAAGAATTCCTGTCTTGCGGCTTATATTATCCGCTTGCATGGGAGGCATACAGAGCTTGTTTGTTTTTGTCCCTTATTTCCAAATACTCTGTCTGCCTCCTGCGAGGTTTGCTGCTGCTTTTTTAATGACGCTTATCGTATTGTATCCCTGCAGCGCTTATGAGGTTTTTCGTAGCGGTACGGTATTTCTCGCAGCTGCTTTTGCGTTTTCCGGTGCAATTAATTTTTTTCGGTTAAATGCAACGTGGGGGATTGTGATGCTTGCTCCGGTTTATCTGCTGCTTAGCTTTGCGAAAAGAACGTCATCACGAAAATATAAAGAAGCAACGCTTATTTACGGAGATAAAGAGGTAACGTTCGATGGATTTTATGACAGCGGAAATATGATGGATTATAACGGTGCGCCTGTAATCCTTGCCGGTGACAAGGTTTTTAAGCGAATGTTCGGCAACGGATTTTCCATAAAGGCAGCGGCGGAATGGGCGGATGTGCGGGATTTGCGAATAGTTCCCTATACGGCGCTGGGAAAGGAAGGAGCAGTAATCGGCATTCGCCTTGACCGTGCCGTTGTTGCCGGAAAAAGCTATGAAAATGCTGTTTTGGCATATTTTGACGATAATTTTAATGAAGATTTGATTTTAAACGGAATTATGACATAGAAAGGATATGCTTGTTATGCTGACACTGATTAACGGTATTAAAGAAAAGCTCGCCGATATATGCGGAATATCGGACGAAATTTTATATATCGGAGGACAGGACGTACTTCCCGCACCACTTGAAAGGGAAGAGGAGGAACGTCTGTTGGAGCATATCGATGACAGCGGTGTAAAATCCACGCTTATTGAACATAATCTCCGCCTTGTCGTATACATAGCGAGAAAATTTGAAAATACCGGCATTAATGTTGAGGATTTAATTTCCATAGGGACAATCGGACTTATTAAGGCAATAAATACTTTCCGTCCCGACAAAAATATTAAACTGGCAACCTATGCGTCAAGGTGTATTGAAAACGAAATACTTATGTATTTGCGGAAAAATCAGAATGTAAAAACGGAGGTTTCCATTGATGAGCCGCTTAATGTGGACTGGGACGGAAACGAGCTGCTTTTATCTGATATTCTCGGAACAGATAACGATGTAACATATCAGAGTATTGAGAAGGAAGTGGATATAAAGCTTTTGTCGCTTGCAATGGAAAAGCTGACAAAGCGCGAACGGGAGATAATGCAGCTTAGGTTCGGATTACGCGGCAGCAAGGAGAAAACACAGAAGGAGGTTGCTGATTTAATGGGTATTTCGCAGTCATATATTTCAAGACTTGAAAAAAGAATAATAAAAAGGTTAAAAAAGGAGATATTAAGAATGAATTAAGTTACGAAAGGATTGGTATTTTTGGACAAAAAGGAATACAAAAAATTTGCGGACAGAAAAGCACCGTCGTCCAAACTGGTTAAGGACTGTTTTATGGCATTTCTTTTCGGAGGTGCAATATGTACAATAGGACAGATTCTCTTTTCAGTTTATAAATCTATGGGTCTTGACGAGGAGGCAACGGCAAACGCAGTATCGATAACGCTGGTATTTTTGGGAGTGCTGCTTACCGGACTTGATATTTATCCCAAGCTTGCAAAACACGCCGGAGCCGGAACAATAGTTCCCATTACCGGATTTGCAAATTCTGTGGCGTCTCCGGCTATTGAGGCTAAAACGGAGGGATTTGTTATGGGCGTGGGTGCAAAGATTTTCACAATTGCCGGACCGGTCATAGTGTACGGTGTAACGGCGGCGTTCGTGGCGGGGATATGGTATTGGATATTATCTATTCTCTAAGGTTTGCAGAAGGTTTAAAGGTTCGGTGAATCCGTCAAGAGCCGGGCAGGATATATCTCCGGCGACAGGCCTGCCCCTGACGCAGATTACATTTGCATATACGGTTTCAGCGGTTTTCTGAGGGAAATTAACAACCTCATAAGTATACCGGACGGCGTTTTTTCCACGATATGGATACAGGTCAAGCCCTGCCTCAAGCTGCATCATGTTATAGCTTTCATACATTTCGTTAAATTCTTCGGGAATGACTGTTTCTTCAAAATAAGACGGTTTATGAATGACCGCAACGCCATAAGAGGAAAGAAATTTTACGTTAAGTGAATCGGTATCCTCATAAAAAATAATAAAAGCAGCTGCTAAAATCACAATTATTGAAATGGTCAAAATAAACATTTTTTTCATATTTCACCTCGTTTAGATTTTGAAGTTGTTTTTATAATATATATGATAAAACGGGTTATAATATTGATGAAAAATAATTTTTGAAAGGAGAAGATAAAACATGACAACAATTGACAATATAGCATTAACACTTGTAATAATAGGCGCGATAAACTGGGGGAGTATAGGAATATTCAAATTTGATATAGTTTCCGCGCTGTTTGGAGGGCAGGACGCCGTTCTGTCAAGAATAATTTTCACATTAGTGGGAATTGCCGGACTGTGGGCAATCGGAATGCTGTTTAAGGACAGAAATACGAGAGATGACAAATAAAAAAACGGACTGCGGTATGAAAATTGACTGCAGTCTGTTTTTATGTTATCTGCTGTTTTGTTCCTTAAAGGCTCTGCTCATGCTGCGTTTGGCATCGCGGTCTTGAAGGTCGGCACGCTTATCGTATAGCTTCTTTCCCTTACAAATGCCGAGAGCAAGCTTGACCCGGGATCCCTTAAGATATACCGAAAGGGGAATGAGCGAGTATCCGTCCTGCTTTACCTGACCTATCAGACGGCGTATTTCGCTTTTGTGCATCAGCAGCTTCCTGTTACGTAGAGGGTCACGGTTGAAAATATTGCCGTGCTCATAAGGACTTATATTCATGCCTTTTACGAATACCTCGCCGTTATCGACCGATGCGTATGAGTCTGCAATATTAACCTTTCCCATACGTACCGACTTTACTTCCGTACCGAAAAGCTCAATGCCGCATTCAATTGTATCAATTATAAAATAATCATGTCTTGCTTTTTTGTTTTGGGCAAGAGTCTTTGTGTTTTCCAAAGCGTAATCCTCCCTTTTAGGTGGCTTTGGTATAATTATACCATAAAAATAAAAAAAATAAAATAGTATTATAAAAATTTATAAAAAAAACTTGATTTATACCGTGATTTGTATTAAAATAGAAATGAGAAATTATTTTTGTACAACTGGAGGTACAATAAAGTGGAAAAAATTAATTTCAGTTATAAAAAAGCCCTTCCTTTTGTTTCAGAGCATGAAATCGAGGGTATGAAAGAATATGTAAAAGCCGCCCATGAAATGATTCATAACAAAACAGGCGCAGGCAGTGATTTCCTGGGCTGGGTGAACCTTCCTACCGATTATGACAAGGAAGAGTTTGCGAGAATAAAAAAAGCGGCAGAAAAAATTCGCAGCGACAGTGATGTACTGGTTGTAATAGGCATCGGCGGATCCTATCTCGGTGCAAGAGCGGCAATAGAAATGCTCAGCCATAGCTTCTATAATGCCCTTGATAAGGATAAAAGAAAGGGTCCGGCAATAGTTTATGCCGGAAACAGCATAAGCTCAACCTATCTTGCGGATTTGATTGAATATGTTGACGGAAAGGATTTTTCTGTAAATGTAATTTCCAAGTCCGGCACGACAACAGAGCCTGCCATAGCTTTTCGTATTTTCCGCGAGCTTCTTGAAAAGAAGTACGGCAGGGATGAGGCGAGAAAGAGAATTTACGCTACTACCGACGCAAAGCGAGGCGCACTCAAAAATCTTGCGGATGCCGAGGGATATGAGAGCTTTGTAATAAGCGATGACGTGGGCGGAAGATATTCCGTTCTGACGGCAGTGGGACTGTTGCCCATTGCTGCGGCAGGAATTGATATTGATGCAATTATGAGGGGTGCAAAGGACGCACAGGAGCTTTACGCAAATCCTGATGTGGCTCAGAACGAATGTTATCAGTACGCCGTAGTCAGAAACGCTCTTTTAAGAAAGGGCAAGAACATTGAAATGATAGTCAATTTTGAACCGGCTCTTCATTATTTCGGCGAATGGTGGAAACAACTCTTCGGCGAATCGGAGGGCAAGGATAATAAGGGTATTTTCCCGGCGGCTGCGGATTTTTCAACAGATTTGCATTCAATGGGTCAATATATTCAGGAAGGACAGAGAATTCTGTTTGAAACTGCATTATTGGTTGCAGAACCTACAAAAGACATAGAAATTAAAGAAGATGCAGAAAACATCGACGGTCTTAACTTCCTGGCAGGTAAAAACATGAGCTATGTAAACGAAAAAGCTTCGGAGGGTGTATGCCTTGCTCATACCGACGGCGGCGTTCCTAATCTTACGGTAACCGTACCGAAGCTTGATGCATACAATTTCGGTATGCTTGTTTACTTCTTTGAAAAGGCGTGCGGAATGTCCGGATATCTTTTGGGCGTAAATCCGTTCAATCAGCCGGGTGTTGAAGCATATAAGAAAAATATGTTCGCACTTTTAGGCAAACCGGGCTATGAGTCTGAAAAAGAAGCTCTTGAAAAAAGACTTGGTAAATAATTCAACAAAATTTTAAAGGAGGAAGTCGCTATGGTAGAACTTCTAATAGGAAAAAAAGGGACAGGTAAAACAAAGGTTTTGATTGACAATGTAAATACATCGGCAGCAAATGCTGAAGGAAACGTTGTATTTATCAGTAACAATACTTCTCAAAATATGTATAATATTACGTCAAAGGTAAGGATGGCAGATACATCTGATTTTGAAATTGCTTCGTGGAATGAATTTTTCGGCTTTATCTGTGGCATTATAAGCGGTAATTTCGATATTACTAACATATTTGTGGACGGAACGCTGAAAATCGTAAAGGATATGGACGGGTTTGAAGGCTTCCTCACAAGAATTGAAGAGCTGGGCAAGAAGTTTGATATTAATTTCGAGCTGTCTGTATCTGTCGACGCAGCGGAAGCTCCCGAATACATTAAGAAATACGTAAAATAAACAGTTGAAAGGAAACCTGTAGATGCACTATCAAAGTACGCGAAACAGCAAAATATCCATAACCTCGGCGGAGGCAATAAAAAAAGGTCTCTCGGAGGAAGGCGGCTTGTTTGTGCCTGAGAGCATACCGCACATATCGCTTGATGAAATTTCAGAATTTGCAAATATGAACTACAAGGAAAGGGCATATGCAATTCTGTCAAGGTTTCTAACCGATTTCACCGAAACGGAACTGAAAAATTGTATAGATAACGCTTATACAAAGGAAAAATTTGAAACAAATAATATTGCACCGGTCTATAAGCTTGATAACAACAAGTATGTACTGGAGCTGTGGCATGGCCCTACCTGCGCTTTTAAGGATATGGCACTGCAGATTTTGCCGCATCTTCTTACTGCGTCAATGAAAAAAACCGACGAAAATGACGAGGTTGTTATTCTTGTGGCAACCTCGGGAGACACCGGTAAAGCAGCTCTTGAAGGTTTTCGTGATGTCGAGGGAACACGTATAATTGTGTTTTATCCCAACGATGGCGTATCAGAGATTCAAAAGCTGCAAATGGTTACGCAAGAGGGCGATAATGTCGGAGTTGCAGCCGTTGAGGGCAATTTTGATGACGCTCAAAATGGTGTGAAGAGGATTTTTACCGATGAGAGGTACAATAAAATTCTGGCAGACAATAACCTGAAGCTTTCAAGTGCTAACTCAATAAATTGGGGACGCTTGGTGCCGCAGATTGTCTACTATTTCTCCGCATATGCCGATATGCTTGAGGGCAGCGAAATCAATCTTGGAGATAAAATCAATATTGTTGTTCCTACAGGCAATTTCGGTAATATTTTGGCTGCATATTACGCTTATAAAATGGGACTTCCCGTAAAGCGTTTCATATGTGCTTCCAATAAAAACAATGTACTTACAGATTTTATAAATACAGGTGTTTATGACAAAAACAGAGAATTTCATACAACGATTTCGCCGTCAATGGATATTCTTATTTCGAGCAATCTGGAAAGATTTTTATATGACTTGTCCGGAAGAGACGACAATATAATAAGCGACTTGATGGGTAAGCTGTCAACGGAGGGAAAATACTCGGTAAACGCCGATATTAAGTCTCGGATTGACACTCTTTTCAGTGCGGGATATGCTGATGATGCCGAAACAATGCAGGCTATAAAAAAATGCCGAGATGAGTTCGATTATGTCATAGACACACATACGGCTGTTGCAATGGCGGTTTACGATAAATATGTGCAGGAAACACATGATACCGCAAAGACGGTAATTGCGTCGACAGCAAGCCCGTTTAAATTCAGTCAGAGCGTCCTAATTGCGTTAAACGGTCATGGTTTTGTTGCCGGTAAAGATGAATTCACGCTTCTTTCCGAATTGTCAGAGATAAGCGGTATGGATATTCCTAAATCTCTTGAGGAACTAAAAAATAAGCTCAAGCTGTTTGATATTGTCTGTGAAAAAGAGCAGATGATGCAGACTGTCAGCAATTTTCTGCAAATAGGATAAAATTAAAAATGCAGTACCACTTCGAAGGTTACTGCATTTTTTGTGCAATTAGACTGATTTAACTTGTAAATCAGGAGAAAATTTCATTAGGTAAAATTCAAAAAATATATTGAAAACGGTTGAAAAAGACCGGGTTTTAATGTATAATAATGAAAGAGAATTGGAATGAAAGGAAATAAATCTAATGTCTGATTATAGAAGTGATTATGAAAGATGGTGTAATTCGAGCGTATTATCTGACTATGATAAACGCGAACTTGCAGGAATTGCAAACGATGAAAAGGAAATAGAGGAACGGTTTTACCGTGAGCTTGAATTCGGAACCGCAGGAATGCGTGGGATTTTAGGAATCGGAAAAAACCGGATGAATATTTATAATGTAAGAAGAGCTGCTCAGGGCGTGGCGAAGTATGTTAAAGATGAAAATTCTTCCGAAAAGGGAGTTTTGATAGGTTATGATACAAGAAATTTCTCCAGAATTTTTGCGGAGGAAACAGCAAAAACTCTTGCCGCCAACGGCGTAAAGGCGTATCTTTTTGATACTGTTCATTCTGTGCCGGAGGTTTCCTTCGGTATCCGTGAAATGGGCTGCGGTGCTGGTGTTATGATTACCGCAAGCCATAATCCGAAGGAATATAACGGTTTTAAGGCATACGGTCCGGACGGAGGTCAGCTCCCGCCTGAGGCGGCACAGATTGTTATAGATGCAATTGCGGAGTATGATGTCTTTGAAGATGTCAAAGTAATTTCTCTCGAGGATGCAAAAGAAAAAGGGCTTTTGGATATTGTAGGCCCTGAACTAAACGAAAAGTTTTTGGAAACCATTAAAACCCAGCAGATTAATCCCGATGCTGTTTATGAGGTTGCCGATACAATGAAGCTGGTATATACTCCGTTCCACGGTACGGGAGCACGCCCGATAAAAGAAATATTAAAGCGTATAGGCTTTAAGAATGTCTTGGTGGTTAAGGAGCAGGATAATGAAGATGGGAATTTCTCTACTGTAAAATCTCCCAATCCGGAAAATGCAGAAGGTTTTGCTCTTGCCATCAAGCTTGCCAAGGAAAATGACGTTGATTTGATTATCGGCACTGACCCGGACTGTGACCGTGTTGGTATTGTAGTACGTGATTCTGAGGGGGTTTACCGTACATTGACCGGAAATCAGACCGGTGCGCTTTTGGTTGAATATATTCTTCGTGCGCGCAAGGAGCAGAATAAGCTGCCGGCAGACGGTGTTGTTATAAAGACGATTGTAACCACTGAGCTTGCAGCAGCGATCGCAAAAGCCTATGATATTGAAATTATGAGCCTTCTAACCGGATTTAAGTATATTGGTGAGAAAATGACGGAATTTGCAGAGAAGAAAAATCATACCTTTCTTATCGGATTTGAAGAAAGCTACGGCTATCTTGTAGGCAACCATGCGCGTGACAAGGACGGAGTTGTTGCAACAATGCTTATTGCCGAAATGGCGGCTTACTACAGAACCAAGGGAATGACCCTTTATGACGCGCTTCAGAATATCTATAAAAAATACGGATATTATGCGGAAAGAACCATCTCATTTACAATGCCGGGTAAAGACGGGATGGAAAAAATGTCCGACATCCTTGTTACTATAAGAAAATCTCCAATTACAGAGGTTATAGGTATGGGCGTAAAAAATATTACCGACTATGAGCGGGATGAAACAGGTTTGCCGAGATCAAACGTGTTAAAGTACGAGCTTTCCGACAGTAAAACATATTTTATAATACGTCCGTCGGGAACGGAACCAAAGATTAAATTGTATATCGGTACATCAGCAAACAGCATGGACGAGGGGAATGCTCTTATCGATAGGCTTGCTGAGGACGTAAAGGGTCAGATGCATATATAAAAATAATTAATCAGAGGTCTGCAATGGGTATAGCCGCCGGTACTGTGGCAAATATATCTCAATGCAGACTTATGATGTTTTTTAGGGAGAAGTTATTATGACTAAAATTATTTTAGTGCGGCATGGAATGAGCGAATCCAATCGTGACAGAATTTTTACCGGCCATACGAACGTGGCTCTTACAGAAAAAGGAATAATGCAGGCAAAACTGACCGCAAAGTACATATTTAATAATTATAAGGTTGATAAAATTTATGCAAGTGATTTGCAGCGTGCATATAATACGGCGGAGGAAACGGCAAAGCTATTCAATCTTTCTGTAATCCCTGATAAGAACCTGCGGGAAATTTATGCGGGAGAATGGGAAGGGAAGTCCTTTGAGTTCTTAATGAAGGAGTATGAGAAGGACTATTCCTTGTTTAAAAACGACGTAGGCAATGCTGTCTGCACCGGCGGCGAAAGCACCAAGCATATGGCAGAACGAATTGTAAAGGAGATACGCCGAATAGTTGAAGAAAATCCGGGGAAAACTGTGATGATTGCGACACATGCAACGCCTATACGTGCTGCAATATGCGTATTTGGAAATCATACCCTTGATGAAATGAAGGATATACCGTGGGTTTCTAATGCGTCGGTTACCGTCTTGAATATTGACAGAGAAAAAACAGAATTTGAAGTGGTAGGTGAAGACGTGCACCTGGCTGATTTGTCAACAAAGCTTCCGTCATCTGTATAAAAGAGGCTCTGTTGCCCGTTGCCCCAACATTTATTATAGAGCCAAAAAGTGGACGGAATTATTCCGTCCACTCGGATTTATATTTCTGCTGCGCTATTTTACATGCAATATGCAGAAAAGTCTAATGAAATAGGCTTACTTAAACAGTTCTAAAATTTCTGCTTTTGACGGGATGGAATCGGCTGCGCCATGCCGTGAAACAGTGACTGAAGAAACCTTTGAAGCATAATCAACCGCAGCGTCAAGTATGCATGGATTGTTAAATTCGCTACATAAACCGCCTATAAAACTATCTCCAGCTGCTGTTGTGTCAACGGCTTTCGATTTGTACGCAGTTTTAAAGACGATACTACCGTTCCCGGTATATGCACAGCCATTTGCACCCAGAGTTATTATAACGTTGGGAACACCAAGTTCGTTAAAGCGGGCAATTGCTTGACGGCATCCGGCTTCACTGTCACATGAATAACCTGTCAATAACCGGGCTTCGTGTTCATTTGGAATAATTATGTCTGTAAGCTTGAGTAATTCCGGCGGCAGCTTACACACCGGCGCAGGGTTTAAAATTGTTATACAGCCGTGTTTCTTAGCAAGAAGAGCTCCTTCCAGAACGGTTATGACAGGGATTTCAAGTTGCATGACAACGATGTCCGCCCAGTCAAAAAGGGCAGTGTTTTCGACAAGCATTTCTTTATTCACCTTCGAATTTGCGCCGCTGTGAAGAATGATACCGTTATCGCCGCCGCATACTGTGATAACGGCGACTCCGGTTGATTCATTGTTTAAAATTTTTCCACAGAATTCAATTCCATTTTTTTCAAGGTTGGCGATGCAGCTGCTGCCGTAATTATCATTTCCGACAGCACCTATAAATTTCACCGCACCGCCCTGTTTGGCTATTGCAACTGCCTGATTTGCGCCCTTTCCGCCGTAGTTGGTGGAAAAAGCTGTACCGGTGACCGTTTCGCCCGCTTTGGGAATTCGCTCAGTTGAAACTGTAAGGTCGATGTTTATGCTTCCTATAACAAGAACTTTTTTCATGTAATGCCTCTCCGAACCTTTTTATTTATTATATCATTAGTGAAATAGTCTGTCAACCGGTTTGAACAATTATTAACCAAAACTGTGTTACCCTCAATAAATCTTGGAAGTATTGCCGCAATTTCTGCTCTCTTGTGATGTTTTCATTGGGAGCAAATTCATTTTCAGACAACTCCGCAAGGTTAAATATTAAATCATCCACCGATATTAAAGATTATGTTTCTACAAAGCGGAGCTTGATTCTCATCCCATATAAGCAACGAAATCGTATCCGCATTCATCATATCAAGATCGATCGTATTAAGCTCTATAACCGCATAGTCTACGATATCCTGCATTGTAATATCCGTAAGTTTTCCGCCCTTGTATGCCGCACCGTATGCCTTTGCATTGTCGGCCACAATATAAATCTTGCTCGGTGTTATATTCATACCGAATGTTCCTGCTTCCAGCCATTTTGCAGTAAGCGTCAGGTCGCTTGATACGGGTTGTGTGAAATCGTAAGGAGTGTCACCGTTATACCAGGCGCCGAAATAATAGCCTGCACGAGACGGGGGTCCTTTCGGTTCGGACACCGCCGTATTTCTCTCAATCTCAACGATGTTGTAATATTCACCGTTTCCGATGTCAAAGGCTACCGTATATATTCCGACAATCTTCAACATTTTGTCCGCATCATCATAATACACCCTTTCATTTTCCGAATCGGCTGTGAAATATTCGCTGTAATCGGTATCGTTTGCAGCAACAACATTTGAATATCCGTCCTCAACAGTTACACCGATTTGTGCATACTTCACCGTTACCCCATCGTCCGAAACAATCTCTGAAGAAGGATTATCAACCTGCATTGTTGTATCATTTCTCAAATAAACATTATTCTCAATTTGTGTTGTTCCCGATATAAGCTTATTACCTGTAATTTGTATTCCGCCTTTGATCTTTATTTGATTCGATTGACAGTAAATTCCTCCGCCTTCAACTGTTGCGGTGTTTCCGGAAATATTTCCATTGTATAAGTACAAATCAACAACATCTTCATGAATAGACACACCGCCGCCTCCGTATGTGGTGTTTTCGGTAATTTGCGTGTTTTCAATGGTTACATTC
>JAQXUJ010000027.1 GCA_029219925.1 Clostridiales bacterium
CGCTCCTGAAGCGAAACCAGATGCTTGTTCTTGACAGGCGCGATGAGCGCTACACGCACGACACGATCCACACAGGCTGGAATGCCTTCAAACGCGAGGTCGATATCCTGCTCGGCGCAGAGGTGGACAAGGACGGGTATATCATCGAAAGCGTCGTCGCCGAAGACCTTGTGCCATATACCCTGCGCCACACCTATTGCACCGACCTGCAAAACGCTGGTGTTCCGCTGAACGTCGCGCGGTATCTGATGGGTCATTCCAAGATCGAGCTGACCGCAAGAATCTACACCCACACGGATAATATCACGCTCAACAATGCTGCCGATCTGATCGAAAAACACGCGGATACAGGTGCAACAGTAGGTGCAACACACACTACGCATTTACACGCATTTTCAGACAATCAGACCGAAACGGACAGCATTACGAAACAGGCTTGATTAAGCGGATAAAATTCAAATAAATATAGCAAAAAGCACTCAAACCAAAAGATTCAAGTGCTTTTTGTTGGAGCTGCTGAGCCGATTTGAACGGCCGACCTCATCCTTACCAAGGATGCGCTCTACCTACTGAGCTACAGCAGCATATGAAATTGTCCCACGAAAGTATTAGATTTGTTCGCTCTTTCTGCGAACCAATCCCACGGGCGGCCAAATATGCCACCGGCATATTTGCCTTTCGCCCTTTTCGAGCCCCATCCGGCTCGCCGGTGACCGCCTGTCTGGGCATCACTCGTGCGCGCGGATGCTTCCGCTATAATTAGGCTTGCTTTGGTATGATGGCGACCCGGATGGGGCTCGAACCCACGACCTCTAGCGTGACAGGCTAGCGTTCTAACCAACTGAACTACCGGGCCATATTTTATATGGTGGGAGTAACAGGGCTCGAACCTGTGACATCCTGCTTGTAAGGCAGACGCTCTCCCAGCTGAGCTATACTCCCATATATAATAAATGTGACAACACAAATAATTATAACAGCTTCATTCTTTTTTGTCAATACTTTTTTTGAAAAAAAAAATAAAAAAATTTGTTTCCGGTTTGATTGAAAGTTTAATCATTGACAAACGGAGTACGGAGGGGTATAATTATTACATAAAGATTAAGGAGGATTAACAGATGGACACGACATTGGTGGTAATGGCTGCCGGCATGGGAAGCCGCTTCGGCGGACTCAAGCAGATGGAGCCTATCGGTCCCGGCGGCGAGGTTCTGCTTGACTTCTCGGTATATGACGCAAAAAAATCCGGCTTTAATAAGGTTGTTTTTATTATAAAGGAAGAAATTGAAAAAGACTTTAAAGAAATGGTCGGAAAAAGAATAAGCAACATTATTGATGTTGAATATGTTTTGCAGGATATGTCCTCTCTTCCGGAGGGGAGAAAAAAACCGTGGGGTACGTCCCATGCGATTTTGTGCTGCAAGGATGTGGTTAAGGAGCCATTTGCGGTAATTAACGCCGACGATTATTACGGCGCAAACGCTTTTACCGACATTCAGAAGCACTTAAGCTCCGCTGAGGGCTTTGACTGGTGTATGGTAAGCTATGACCTTGATAAAACTCTTTCGGAAAACGGAACGGTTGCAAGAGGCTGCTGCAAAATAGAGGACGGATATTTAAAGGATGTTGTTGAAAGAACAAAAATTGATTCGTCCGCACGCTACACAGAGGACGGTGAAACATGGATTCAGCTGCCTATGGATCAAAAGGTATCTATGAATTTGTGGGGATTCACGCCGGATATTTTCGGCGAGCTGGACAGGCAGTTCAACGAATTTCTGCGGACGGCGGATTTGTCAAAGGACGAATGTCTTATCCCCAAGCTGGTTGACCGGATGATTAAGAGCGGAAAAGCAACGGTAAAGGTGTTCTCGAACAAGGATAAGTGGTACGGCATAACCTACCATGAAGACAAGGAAGGCGTTTGCAGGGCTATTAAGGAACTTTGCGACAAGGGATTATACAGAGGAATATAATATATAATGTAATAAAAATATTCGGAGCGGAAAGTCATCAGACGGACGCTCCGTTTTTTTGTGCAGCTTGTCCCGCCGCCCGGGATATAACCGAGGATTATGTAGACGACAGCATAAATGCTGTCGTTTGACCATAGGTCAGTTGTCGCATTCGCAATTATCCGGGCAGTGAGCAGCGTCAAAATCTATTGCAGCCTCTCCTGCGTTTGCCTTTACCTTAAAGACAACCGGAATTTTTACGCGGAGCTTTTGAGTGATTGTAAACTGGCAGCTGCCCTGACATTTTCCGGGACAGGTTCCGCAGCCGGGATTGATAATCGGTTTACCCATGCAGTGTGACTCGATTTTTCCAACCTCACCGCATACCTTTACGTTAACGGGCATGCATACCTTTACATCCTGGAAGCCAACTGCCGGAAATCTCTCGGTTATTGCCTCACGGGCGTTTGCTATATATTCGTCCATTATAGGACCTCCTTTTAAGCTTTATTCACGGCTTGTTCAGCCGCTTAATACATACTATGCATAACTGTGGCAAAGGGTGATAACCGGCAAATATACAAAAAACTGCCGACATGGGAAAAATGATTGACTAAATCGAATTAAAGTGGTATGATATAATGGAGGAACTATAATAAAAAGCTGTAACGGCAGTGCGCCGCAAGGCAGGAAAGGAAATTATATAATGAAGAAAGTAATGCTTGTATTCGGTACCCGACCCGAAGCAATAAAAATGTGTCCGCTGGTAAATGAGCTTAAAAGCCGCAGTAATATCGAAACGGTAGTCTGCGTAACGGGCCAGCACCGTCAGATGCTTGACGTTGTGCTAAAGGCATTTGATGTTGAGCCGGATTATGACCTGTCCATCATGAAGGAAAAACAGACACTTTTTGATATAACCACAAATATCTTAAACAAAATCAGGGCGGTACTGGAAAAGGAAAATCCGTCGGTAGTGCTTGTTCACGGTGATACAACAACCACCTTTGTCACCGCACTGGCATGCTTTTATCTGCAAATCCCCGTGGGACATGTTGAGGCGGGACTTCGTACTTATAATATATATTCTCCGTATCCGGAGGAATTCAATCGTCAGGCGGTTGGTATTGTGGCAAGGTATAATTTTGCACCTACCGAGCTGTCAAAACAGAATCTTCTGCGGGAGGGCAAGGACGAATCCACAATTTTCGTGACGGGAAATACCGCTATTGACGCACTGAAAACAACCGTGCGGGACGATTATAATCACGAGCAGCTTGACTGGGCAAAGGATTCACGGCTGATTATGATAACGGCGCACCGCCGTGAAAATCTCGGAGAGCCGATGAAACACATGTTCCGCGCAATTAAACGGATTATTGAGGAACATCCGGATATAAAGGCGATTTATCCCATTCACATGAATCCGGCTGTGCGCGAAACAGCTGCGGAAATTCTGGGCGATTGTGACCGTATCCGAATAATAGAACCGCTGGACGTTCTGGATTTTCATAATTTTTTAAACCGCAGTTATCTTATTCTTACCGACAGCGGCGGTATTCAGGAGGAGGCACCCTCAATGGGCAAACCTGTTCTTGTTATGCGTGACACCACCGAACGCCCGGAGGGGATAAAAGCGGGTACTCTGAAGCTGGTGGGTACCGATGAGGAAACGATTTACAGGGAATTTAAGCTTCTTGTTGAAAATGAAGAGGAATACAAAAAGATGAGCCATGCTTCCAATCCATACGGCGACGGTCATGCCTGCCGCCGTATTGCCGATATTTTGGAACGGGAATAAATGGAAATTTTCGGAAGATAATAAAAAAGGGTGATTTCGTTTGACTATTCTATGGCTTGTTATACCTTGCTATAATGAAGAAGAGGTAATTCCCGAAACGGCGAAGCGCGCATCCCGGGTATTCAGAGAGCTGTCGGCTAAGGGAAAAATATCTCCTGACAGCAAAATAGCGTTTGTGAATGACGGCTCAAGGGACAAAACCCTTGAAATAATTCTTGATTTATGCAGACAGGACGATATATTTGCGTGTATAAATCTGTCACGCAACCGAGGACACCAGAATGCTCTTCTGGCGGGACTTATGACTGCGAAAAAGTATGCCGACGCGGTCATTTCCATGGATGCGGACCTTCAGGACGACGTGACGGCGATAGAACGGTTCGTGGACGAATATTTAAATGGCTCCGACGTGGTTTACGGCGTCCGTTCAGACAGAAAAAGCGATACCTTTTTCAAGAAAACCACTGCTGAACTGTTCTATAAATTTATGCGTTTTATGGGTGTGGACCTTGTGTACAATCACGCAGATTACAGGCTGATGAGCCGCCGTGCGGTGGAGGGTCTGGAAGAATTTGACGAGGTGAACACCTTTCTCCGAGGATTGGTGCCTCAGGTGGGTTATCCCTCCGCTACTGTGGAATATTCCCGGGACAAGCGATATGCGGGAAAATCAAAATATCCCTTGAAAAAAATGCTGTCCTTCGCTTTTGAGGGGATAACGTCCTTCAGTGTGCGGCCGATAAAAATGGCGTTTGCTCTTGGAATTTTCTCATTTTTGGTCAGTATATGTATGCTCTGCTACTGCATCGCCGAAAGGCTGGCGGGAAACGCCGTCAGCGGCTGGGCGAGTCTCGGCGTGTCCATATGGGCTATAGGCGGACTTCAGATGCTCCTTTTGGGAGTTGTGGGCGAGTATGTGGGAAAGATTTATCTTGAAACAAAACACAGACCTAAATATATCATTGAATCGGTGGTCGTAAATGGAAAGAAAACAACGGATTAAACTGTCAAAAGAAGTCCTGCTGTATGTTATTTTCGGTGCGGCGACAACGGCGGTAAATATTATTGTGTATTCTCTTTGCTATAATGCTATGGGTATCGGCAATGTGCCGTCGAATATTGCTGCATGGGTACTGGCAGTGGGATTTGCTTTCGGCACCAACCGCAGATGGGTATTTGATAGCCGCCGCAAAGGCATCGCCGTCCTTCGTGAGTCGGCGGAATTTTTCGGAGGACGTCTGGTTACGGGCATGGTGGATTTGGCGCTTATGTATATTTTTGTGGACCGCATGGGTTTTGACGGAGATGTTACTAAGCTTGCGGTGAATGTACTGGTTATTGTGCTTAATTATCTTCTGAGCAAGTGTTGGATATTTAAAAAATAAACGGAGGAATCTATGAAAAAATCAACAGTTGTTTTTCTGGCTGCTTTTCTGCTGATAAATACATGGGCTTTTGCCAAAGGGACGGACGATTTGATTTTTACGCCGGTCGGCGGCGGAAAATTTATATACTGCAACAATCCGGAGGAGCTTGTTCGGGACGATTTGGCGGACGACGGCGAAAATCCGTCCTATCTCATGAACAATGCCGGATTGACACCGGATAATTACCGACTGTATGTAACTCATTTTAACCGTGTATCAAAGGTTGATAAAAACGGCGAAAAATATCCCGGCGAGGATATATATTTCGATGCGGTAATTACGGCGGCGGAGGACTGTCGGCTGGAAATCGCCAAAACCGCCTTTGAGATCCCGGCGGATATTACGGAATATCTGAATTACGAAACAATTAAAACCGAGGATACCTGGTCGGGATTGTACGCATGTGCGGATCTTCTCGGAAAGCCTATATATACGCTGAACAGCCACAAGGTTTTTCTGCCGAGAATACAACAGCCGGAATCGGTTACTCTGAAAAAGGGCGAGCGTATTTTTCTCAGTGACTATATTGAAAATTATGCCGCTGTGCCTTATCCCAAGCATGTGCTGATGGCGGCGGATTTTACTCTGAAATCGGGAAAAATCGACCTTGATATTTTCGCGGCAAAAAACAGGATTAACGGAAAGGAAGGCGCGGAATACCCCGATGTGGATTTTGAAAATTTGGGTTACGGGGTATATAAGCGAGACAGAACCTACAAAGGCGTTGCGGACAGCCTTCCGGAGGTTAGAGCCGAGCTTGAATATACGGTGGACGATTCGATGGCAGACGGTACATATATGCCTGTTACGGTGTATAATCAGTACTATCCCAAGGGAACAAAGGTTATTTCATGGACGGGAAATTTGAATCCCCAGGATGACACCTATGCACGGCAGCTGGTGGCGGAAAAAGATGTGCTTCCGCTGTATTATAAAGACCCGTCAAAGAGGGATTATTACGGCAGTGAAATAGATGAAAAGGACAAAAACGATGTGTGGATTTTTGATACCTCCCACAGCGACACCACAAATTACGACGGAGAGGTTACCGGGTATTCCGCCGAGGAATACGTGCCCAATTATGAGCTTAAGACCGACACCGACAATATGGGCTATGCGTGCAGCCTCGGAAATTACGGAGTGACGGTGGGATATAAGCTGAAGGTTACGAACAGCGGCACGAAGGACAGATATTTTGATTATTCGGTTACAACGGCGGCAAATATCATTGTGGAGGCGCTTGATGAGAAGGGTGAGGATTTACAGCCGGTGATTTCAAAGGGTCAGACAAATGAACAGACGGAGGAAATAATGGCAAGCGTGCTGTTGCCGGCAGGAGAAATAACTGAATTCACTATTAAAATGACCCTTCCGGTACAGAATTACGGAGGTCAGCGTCAGGCATTTAAAATAAGCTCTGATAAGACGGAGCCTGAGTTTGAGAAGAATAAAATGGTTAAGCCTGTTCTTTTGGAAAAGGATTTTATTGAGCGGTATAATATTGAGCAGCTTATCAGCAAGGCAGACGAGAGAACAAAATGGATTTTTGACCGTAACTTGACCGATTTTGATATTGTAAAAACCGATACGGGTTTTGCGGCGTATAATAAGACGGTCAGCAGCAGTCCCTACCGATACGGCTATTACTGGGAGGTGACGGGAAGGCTGTTCCTTTTGGATGAAGGCTTTAATGTTGAGAATGAAATATACTTTGGCAGTCAGCCGATTGAAATGACCTATGCGGACGGAAAACTGTATGTCAAGACGATAGCTAACGGAAGCTTTGAAATTGATGCTGAAGGAAATCATAAGCCCTTTGACAGCTACATTTTGCCGAGGGAAGCCGGCGGGTCGGTGATATGCGCAAAGGACGGATGTTTGCAGCTGTCGGTGGACGGTAAATATTATAATATTGCCTTCCAGGTATCGCCGCCGCCTTTTGTTGAACTGGCAGATGGGAATTTGGGCAAAAGATTTTATTATGCCGCCGACGGTGTTCTGGGCGTGTCCGCCGACGGCGTGTACTGGAGCAGTATGCCGGAGGATACGGTAACGGCGGATAAAATTTTCGGCGCTGACATTCCCGAAAATGCCGTAAAAGTGAGGGTAAACGATGAAATTCTTGCTTTCGATTCGCTGCCTGTTGTGGAAAGCGGGTATACTCTTGTTCCGCTGCGATTCATAATGGAAAAGCTGGGCATGCAGGTTATATACCGGGACGGAAAAATAATTGCGGCAGGCGAAAACGGGCTTATTGAGCTGGAGGCTGATAAAAATACCGCGAAGGTGAACGGAGAGGAGTGCGTTATTGACGTTCCGCCGCGGATTATTGGCGGCAGAACCCTTGTACCCCTCAGGTTTTTCGGTGAAAAACTGGGGATGAAGGTTAGCTGGGACGGTGATAACAGGCTGGCGGTAATAGAAGGGAAGGTAAGCGGACCTATAGGTGAAATTGAGCTTGGCGGCGATATTTCCGCAAAAGTTATAACAGAAAATATTGATACCGATGATGCGTCAGAACCCGATGAAACCGATGCGGACAACGGGAACGTAAATGAAATAAAAGGAGCTTCGGCAGAATAATTCTGCTGAAGCTCCTTTTTTCTACTTTCGGTTAAATTTTTCAATTGCCTCGCCCAGCCGGGAAATTTCCTTTTTTGCGTCGGCGATGTCCTTTCGGGTGGAATCCAGCATAGCCTTCATCTTTTCAAGCTCGGTTTTGGCGGGCAGTGTGTAATCCGCCGGGTTTTCAAAAACATTTGGTTTTGCGAGAAGGTTAAGCTCATGGGCATTATGATAGCCATAATAATTGAAGAAATTATTCCCTTCCTGTGCGGTGTAAAGGGAGATTGCCGCTCCGGTGCTCATAAACCGCATGGGCTCGCTCCAGGTTGCGCCGCCGTTAAACGTGGTTATGTAGCGCACAAAGCTGCCGCTTTTCCACATTATATACAGGCGGTCTGCACCCTTAACGCACACCGGCATTTCTATATGGCTGTCATAGAGGATTTCCTCACCGTTTACGAAAAGCTTTGAATCCCGTGTGAACAGCATTATTTCCCTGCCGCCGAAATCACGTATCGAACAGCAATGGGCGTCGTCATAAAGCTTTTCAAATACGGCGGGTTTTTCATCTGCAAGAGAAACAAATCCAAGCCGACCCTGCGAATTTGTATAATACACCTTGTTTCCGAAAACGCAGAAATGCGAGGTTTCCAGGCTGTCAACGGTTGACGGCTTTGCATGGTCGCCCAGAATACAGTGTATAAGCAGGGTTTCACCGTTGTACAGGGCGGAATAAAGAAGATTCAGCCTGTCGCCCACGCTGTAGAGATGCATGTCGGATACGAAAATATCGTCGTTTAAAGCCGATAATACATATTTTTTCCATACTCCGTCCTTGCGCACGGCGTAAAGCAGCTTATTTTCGGCGTTGACGCATATTAAATGTACCGCCCCGCTTTTGTCGGCATAAACCGCAAAGCCGTCCCTGCCCTTTTCGATTACCGGGATTCTCTCCTGCCACAGACCGTCCGGCTTACGGCTGCGCATGCATATTCCTTCGTAGGGTCTGAAAAAGTAATGCTCGGGCACACCGCCGGGCATGATTAAAAAATTGGTCATAGCTATAGCCTTTCCGCCCGCAAAAATCGTTGATGAGTCCGTGTCCTGCCGCGGGCAGACAAGACACGGGAGCCGGCGCAGTTTACGCCATCCTTAAATTATTTATATGTATTTACAAAAAAGTGTATAACAATTAATTTTATGGACATAATGTAAATAACCTCACAAAATACATTACCCCCTTAAAATGAGCCTCAAAACACAGCTGTTTTCCGGCTCATTTTTCTTTTTGATGGAATAAATTAACATAATCCGGTGTTTTTTTTACAATTTGCTTGATATTGTCGCCGAAAGGTTGTATAATAAAATAGAATATTTGTAAGTTTCAGTACGGAGGAAAATTAAATGGACAATAAAAAACTGGCAGAAATGCTGTTTCCGGATATTACAGAAACAACGCAGAGCATTGAGGCAAGATACCCAAAACGGAGCTTGCCGGAGGGTGCAAAGGTGACACGGTTTGCGCCAAGCCCCACGGGATTCCTGCATATAGGCGGTCTTTTTGCGGCATTTGTCGCGGAACGCGCGGCGCATAAATCCGGCGGAATTTTTTATCTGCGCATTGAGGATACCGATAAAAAGCGCGAGGTGGAAAACGGCGTTACAGGTATTGTGAACGGTCTTAAGCAGTTTGGAATTAGGATAGATGAGGGGATGATGACCGAAACGGAATCAATCGGTGATTACGGTCCGTACACTCAGAGCCAACGCAGAGATATCTACCGCACCTACTGTAAAAGCCTTGTGGAAAGAGGACTTGCATATCCATGCTTCTGTTCTGCGGAGGAATTGGAGGAAATTCGCAGAAAACAGGAGGAAAACAAGCAAAATCCCGGTTATTACGGTGAATTTGCCCATTGCCGCAGCCTAAGCTATGAGGAGATAGAAAAAAATATAAATGAAGGCAGACCGTATGTGGTGCGGCTTAAATCACCGGGCAGCGAGGATAAGCGTATCAGCTTTGACGACGGGATAAAGGGCGTGATTGAAATGCCGGAAAATGTGCAGGATATTGTGCTGTTGAAGGCGGACGGAATTCCGACATATCATTTTGCCCATGCGGTGGACGACCATCTTATGGGTACAACCGATGTAATACGCGGCGACGAGTGGATTTCCTCCGCACCCATACATTTGCAGCTTTTTAGTCTGCTGGGCTTCAAAACGCCGCGGTATGCGCATATATCTCCCATTATGAAGGAGGATACCGAAACCGGAGGAAAACGCAAGCTTTCAAAAAGAAAGGACCCGGAGGCTGCCGTTACCTATTACCATGAGGCGGGCTATCCAAAGGAGGCGGTTCTTGAGTATCTTCTGACAATTGCAAATTCCAATTATGAGGAATGGCGCGCTGCAAATCCCGACGCGTCGGAGGATGATTTTGATTTCAGGCTGTCGAATATGAGCAAGGCGGGCGCGCTTTTTGACCTTTTAAAGCTGAATGATATAAGCAAGAATTACATTTGCCGTCTGTCAAAGGAGGAGGTTTATCGCCGCATCCTTGAATGGGCGGAAAGCTACGATACCGATTTTGCGGAGCTTCTTAAGAGTAACCGGGACTACGCAATCCGAATTTTCGGCATTGAGCGGGGAAACGAAAAGCCAAGAAAGGATATTGCAAAGTGGCAGGACGCAGTGTTCTATACAAAATATTTCTTCTTCCGTCCCGACGAGTATGAATGGCAGGACAATCTGTCCAAAGAAGATATGATTGAAATTCTGCGCACCTATAAGACGGTGTATAAGGCGGACGAAACCGGCGAGGAATGGTTCCCGAAGGTTCGTGAAATGGCGGAAAAGCTCGGCTATGCGAAAGCGCCTAAGCTTTATAAGAAAAATCCCGATGACTTTAAAGGGCATGTGGGAGATGTTGCTTCGGTTATACGTGTTGCGGTGACGGGCAGGCGCAATACCCCCGATTTGTACGAAATTCTGCAAACTCTGGGTTATAGCGAGTTTTCGGAAAGAATAGATAAGGCGATAGAAATTTTGAAATAGGCAGGTTAATATTATGGAAGAGATGAGCAGCAAAAATTTTATTGAAGAGGCAATTGAAAAGGATTTGGCGGACGGTGTTTATACCCACGTTCAGACCCGTTTTCCGCCGGAACCCAACGGTTATCTGCATATCGGTCACGCAAAAGCCATATGTATTGACTTTGGCAATGCGGAAAAGTATGGCGGAGTGTGTAATCTTCGGCTTGACGACACCAATCCGTCAAAGGAGGACGTGGAGTATGTAGACGCCATTAAGGAGGATATAAAATGGCTGGGATTTAAGTGGGATAAAATTCTATATGCCTCCGATTATTTTGACGATATTTACGAATGTGCGGTAAAGCTGATTAAGCTGGGAAAGGCTTACGTGGATGATTCCACGGCGGAGGAAATACGCCGGTATCGCGGTACTCTTACCGAGCCCGGCAAGGAAAGCCCTTACAGAAACCGGAGTATTGAGGAAAATCTTGAGCTTTTTGACCGCATGACAAAGGGTGAATTTGAAAACGGCACCAGGGTTCTGCGCGCAAAAATTGATATGTCCTCGCCAAATCTGAACATGCGTGACCCGGTAATCTATCGAATTATGCATCAGAGCCATCACAGAACGGGCGATAAGTGGTGCGTTTATCCGATGTACGATTTCGCCCACCCAATCTCCGATACGGTGGAGGGAGTTACACATTCTCTTTGTTCGCTGGAATTTGAGGACCACAGACCGCTCTACGACTGGGTTTTAAAGGAGCTTGGCTTTGAGCATCCGTCCAGGCAGATTGAGTTTGCGAGAATGAATCTGAACTATACGCTTACCAGCAAAAGAAAATGCCTGAAGCTTGTAAACGACGGCATCGTTTCCGGCTGGGACGATCCCAGAATGGGTACGCTGTGCGGTATGAGAAGACGCGGCTATACGCCGGAGGCAATCCGGGATTTCTGCGACAGAATCGGCGTGGCGAAAGCAAACAGCGTCATTGATTTTTCCCTGCTGGAGTTCTGCGTTCGTGAGGATTTGAATAATAAGGCGCCGCGGGCAATGGCGGTTCTGCGTCCTATAAAGCTGGTTATTGACAACTATCCCGAGGGACAGGTTGAGGAAATTGAAGTGGAAATCAATCCTCAGCAGCCGGAGCTGGGAAAGCGTACCGTTGAGTTTTCAAAGAATTTGTGGATAGAGTCTGAAGATTTTATGGAGGAGGCTCCGAAAAAATATTTCCGTCTGACAATAGGCCGTGAGGTTCGCTTAAAGAGCGCGTATTATGTGACGGCAACCTCGTGCGTTAAGGACGAAAACGGAAATGTTACGGAGGTTCACTGTACCTATGACCCGGAAACAAGGGGCGGCGACGCTCCGGACGGAAGAAAGGTCAAGGGTACAATTCATTGGGTATCGGCGGAGCATGCCGTTGACGCAAAGGTGAATTTGTACGAAAGACTGTTTAATGTAGAAAATCCGTCCGATGAAAGCAAGGTAGGGAGCTTTGTGGACAATCTTAATCCCGATTCGGTTGAAACCCTTACGGGCTGCAAGCTGGAAAGCAATCTGAAAAATATTAAGCCCGGAGACACCTTCCAGTTCCTGCGTTTAGGATACTTCTGTGTGGATAAGGATTCCACACCGGATAATATTGTTATCAACAGAACGGTGGCGCTTAAGGACAGCTGGGCGAAGGTCAATAAGTAATGAAGGAAGTGCAGAAATGGAATATACAGAATTTTTTGCGGACAGAGTAAGAAATATGAAGGGCTCGGCAATCCGAGAAATGTTTAAAAGAATGGCTGATCCGGAAATTATTTCGCTGGCAGGCGGAAATCCGGCGTCGGAGCTGTTCCCGGGGGAGGAGCTGGCGGAAATTGCAGGAGATATTCTCCGTGAAAATCCAACGCTGGCTCTTCAGTACGGCACTACAGACGGACATCCGAGAATGAAGGAATGTGCGGTTAAAAGGGCGGAAAAGGTAAATTCCTACCGCAGCGGCGACGGCGTGATTATAACCACGGGCGCAAATCAGGGCATTGATTTGGCGGCAAAGGCGCTTTTAAACAAGGGTGATAAGGTTATTGTTGAGAGCCCCAGCTTTATCGGAAGTCTTAATGCTTTCCGCACCTATGAATGTGAGCTTGTGGGCGTTGAGGTTGAGTCGGACGGAATGAGCATGGACGGACTTGAGAAGGCGCTGAAAAATAACAGCGGCGTAAAGATGATTTACACAATTCCGACATTCCAGAATCCTACAGGCGTTACGATGTCCCTTGAAAAGCGCAGAAAGATGCTTGAGCTTGCGGCAAAATACAACGTGCTGATTCTTGAGGATAATCCCTACGGCGACCTGCGCTTTTCGGGCAGCGACGTGCCTACCCTGAAGTCCCTTGATAACGAGGGTCGGGTAATCTATGCGGGCTCCTTCTCCAAAATACTGTCACCGGGCATGCGTCTGGGATATATTATTGCAGCCGGCGCAGTCTGTGAGAAAATCGAGATATTAAAACAGGTGAACGACGTACATACGCCGGTATTGACTCAGCTGATGTGCGCGGAGTTTATGAAACGTTACAATATCGACGAATATATTGAAAGAAACCGTCGGCTGTACGGTGAAAAATGCCGCATAATGCTGGAAACGATGGAAAGCTGTTTCCCCAAGGGCAAGGTGGAATGGACTGTGCCTCAGGGAGGAATTTTCCTATGGTGCAAATGCCTGACGATTGAGGATATTACGCCGGTTGTAAACGGCTGTCTGGAGGAGAAGGTTGCAATAGTGCCGGGGTCAAATTTTGCCGTTGACATGAGCGCACCGTCGAATCAGTTCAGAATGAATTACTCGTCAGCAACGCCGGAGAAGATAAAAACGGCAGTAGAACGGGTTGGCAGGGTGCTTTCAGCCTTGCTTTGAGAGAGGAAGTGTGTTAAATGGATAATAGCGAAAAAAAGGTTATTTTTTCGGGTGTTCAGCCGTCGGGAAATATTACATTGGGTAACTATCTCGGAGCGATAAAAAACTGGGTCGGACTTCAGCAGGATTATAACTGTATTTATGCAATGATGGATATGCATGCGATTACCGTCCGTCAAAATCCGGCGGAGCTGAGAAAAAGAACCCTGGATCTTTTGAAAATATATATTGCCTGCGGGATTGACCCTGAGAAAAGTCTTTTGTTCATTCAGTCCCAGGTCCCGGCTCATGCCCAGCTTTCGTGGGTGCTAAGCTGCTTTACCTATATGGGCGAGCTTTCCCGCATGACACAATTTAAGGATAAATGCGCAAAGCATGCGGATAATATTAATGCAGGACTCTTTACATATCCCGTGCTGATGGCGGCGGATATTCTTCTTTACCGGGCGGATTTGGTGCCTGTTGGAAAGGACCAGATGCAGCATATTGAAATAGCAAGGGATATTGCACAGCGTTTTAATGCGGTTTATACCGGAGAGGGAAAGCCGGTTTTCACAATTCCCGAGGGCTTTTTGCCCAAGGCGGGCGCAAAGGTTATGAGCCTTGCCGAACCCACAAAAAAGATGTCAAAATCGGACGAAAATCCCAAGGCATATATCTCCATATTGGACGACTTTGCGGTTATAGCTAACAAGATTAAGTCTGCCGTTACCGACTCGGAGGGAAAAATAGAATACCGTCCCGATGATGAAGCAAAGGCCGGGATAAATAATTTGCTTACAATTATGTCCGCTGTTACCGGACGGAACATCGAAGCTTTGGCGGAGGAGTATTCCGGCAAGGGCTACGGTGATTTCAAGGCAGACGTTGCCGAGGCGGTGGTTGAGGAAATCAGACCTATCCGAAAGCGTTATGACGAAATCAGCGGCGACAGG
>JAQXUJ010000028.1 GCA_029219925.1 Clostridiales bacterium
AATTCTGCATAGGCTGTTTATCGCAAGCATGGTGTTTGTTGTATATTGGTTTTACAGATACATTTCCATTTTGGTTGAGGAGGAAACAAAAAAGCCTGTACGCTTTCACCTTGCGGCAAGAATTTATTTGATTTTGGCAGAGCTTGAGACATTGCTTTTACCCGTTCATTATGCGGTCACGGAAAAGGGAAATTATTCGGATGGTATTCATGTATCGGTCTGCTACATAAGCACTGCGTTTTATCTGTTTCTGTGCCTGTGGCTGCTGCTTAAAAACCGCAAGCAAATGGATAGGAAAAAGAAAGCGGCAATCGGTGTGGCACTCGTTATTGAGGGTATCGTTTCGGTTTTGCAGGCAATAAATCCCACATGGCTGATTTCCGGAATGGGCATTACCCTGATGACGCTTGCCTTTTATTTAACTCTGGAAAATCCGGACATACTGCGTGCGGAGCTTACGGAACAGAAAATGTCAATGCTCTACTTAAAAAGTCAGGTAAATCCTCATTTTCTGTACAATACCCTTGATACAATCCGTATTCAGGCGCAGCTTAACGGCGATAAAACAACGGCTGATTCACTTATGCGGTTATCCGACTTCTTTCGCCTTAGCATCAAGACGGACAAACAAATGACAGCCTTGGAGAATGAAACGGAGCTTTCGGATGCATACATGGAGCTGATGTGCTGTCGTTATCCCGAACTTGAATATAACTGTGACATTGATCCTGATTTGGGTGACGCATTGGTGCCTAATTTTATTCTTCAGCCGATTATTGAAAACAGCCTTCTTCACGGGCTTAAAAACAAAGGCTACCGTGGAAATATAACGGTGACGGCTGAAAAATCAAACCATAAACAAGACTGCATTGAAATTGAGGTATCGGATACCGGCAGCGGATTTGGCGAAGGTGTGAAAAACAGGGTTGATGAAATGCTCCTGAATTACGACAAGGAGAAACCGAAGACAGAAAGCATAGGTATATTAAATGTTCAAAAGCGTATAAAGATACTCTGCGGCAAGGAGTTCGGCTTAAGCTACACTGAGAATACAGGCGGCGGTGTAACCGCTCATATACGGTTGCCGCTCTTGCGGGAGGAATATAAATGAAAAAGCTTAAGGTGTTATTGGTTGATGATGAAATTATGATAAGAGAGGGCTTTAAGCGCCTGTTCGATTGGGAGACCCATGGCTGTGAGGTTGTCGGCGAGGCGGCGGACGGGATGGAGGCATTGGGGCAAATTGACGCACTTCTGCCGGATATTGTAATTATGGACATCAACATTCCGGTTATGAACGGGTTGAAGGTTATTGAAGTAAGCCGCGTCAAGCATCCGGAAATTGCTTATGTTATAGTATCGGGATATGATGACTTTGCATATTGCCGTCAGGCCCTGCGGCTGCAAATTTCGGATTATATCCTAAAGCCCGTAAACTATGAGGAATTCGGCAGCTGCATTGACAATCTGAAAATATCTATGTATAAGAACAAGACAAGCGAGCAGAAGCATTCCGAAAACCGGGAGGAACGCGTTATTTCCTCTATCACGCGGTATATGCAGGAGCATTTGTCGGAGGAGATTAGCCTATCCGTTTTGTCGGATGAGTTTCACTTAAATCCGCAGTATATAAGTCAGCTGTTTAAAAACGAAATCGGCGTGGGATTTCTTGCTTATCTGACGAATATCCGCATAGAAAAGGCAAAAAAACTGCTGCTTTCCACCGCTCTTTCCGTAACCGAAATATCATCGCTCGCAGGCTACGGTGATTACAGAGTTTTTACAAAGGTGTTTAAAAAGACGGAGGGTGTTACACCGTCGCAGTTCAGGCGGGAGTTTTTGGACAGGGAGAACGCGGAAATATAAAATGACGCCTATAATTCTGACACATTTTTCTGCAAAATCTGTCTATTATCCCGGAGGTGGATGTAATACAATATCAGTACAGAGAAAAAAGGAGGAAAACATTATGGGGACTCTCGCAATAATCATTATGTATGCGGTAATAATCGGGGTTATTTCCATTGTGGCTTACTTTGTTATTAAATCGGCTGTGAAAGTCGCCTTAAAAGAATTCGAGGAGGAAAAGCGATATGAAAAGAATTAACAGTATTATATGGGGATTGGCTCTGCTTGCAGTAAGCGCCGTGCTGATTCTGGACGTATTTGAAATAACGAACATAGAAATATTTTTTGACGGCTGGTGGACGCTGTTTATTATTGTTCCAAGCCTCGTCGGGCTGTTTGGCGGTCATGACAAAACAGCAAATATTATCGGACTATTAATAGGAACATTCCTGCTTCTCGCCTGTCAGGATATTCTTGACTTTGATATTATATGGAAGCTTATATTACCTGTTATAATAGCCGTAATAGGAATAAAAATGATTTT
>JAQXUJ010000029.1 GCA_029219925.1 Clostridiales bacterium
CTCTCTTTTGAGTCGGTGTGCACTTTTGCAACATAAATGACCTTGCAATCTTCTGCGTCCGCCGTATGCTGAAGCTGCTCGCGAATTTGATTGTACTTTTCGTCGGGTGTTTTCGTTTCCAAATATCCGTCAAGTTCCTCAGCATCTATTCCCAGCGCAACGTATTCCGCAATGCCGCCAGCAATCTCTGTATACTGTTCTTTAAGCGCATTTGCAAATTCATAATAGCCGACAGCACCGATTGAAAAAGACAATAGCATAATAAGACCAATTAAAGCATTGAAAATTGGCCGTATTAAAGATTTTGTAAATTTTCGTTTTTGTTCCATATATTCTACTCCGTTTTGTATACAACAACTCATCATTTATTATACTGGTATAAGTGCAACAAAAGTGCAACAAAAAAGGAAAAATTCAAATTCTAAAAAATTCGATATAAAAATGTCCTGTGGTTTTACCATGCTTCTTAATTAAGCTGCGGAAGTGATGCAGTTGTAATCTCCGCCCAGGAGTACTGCGCCATATACTCTCCGCGATAGGCATTAACTGCATACGGAATGTGCCGAAGGAAATCGTAATAATCGCAAACTACCGCATCGCGGTCAATGTCTATCACATTGCGATTTTTCAGAAGTATATCTTCCGCGCCAACATCTGCGAGGGCGTGTTTCAAATCGGTAATCAAGTTACGAAGATTGCTATAACGCGAGGAATTGTCAGGACCGTTTTCCCATAATACTGCCATAATCTCTCTCATGGTGGCAGAGGCGCCCATGCGGTCCACCAGATATGCAAGCAGTTCTTTTGTTTTCATGCGTTTAAATATAAGCGGTTTGCCGTCCGCAAAAACATCAAAATTCCCAAAGCATTGAAAACGTATTTTCTTGCTCTGTATCAGCGCGGAAATGAGGGTTGTAAAGACAACGAATACGACAGCAGTCTTTGCTCCGCGAAGTCTGTTTACGGCAAAAGAAAGAACGCTTTTTTTCTTTCCGGACGGAACAAAGTTCTCGCTGGGTTCAAACACAAGACAAATGCCGGTAAACGACTTGTCGAAGTTTTCCATAGACACCGTATATGTACCTTTTGCAGGGTCATTTATTACCGCTTTATTTCCGCGAAATCCGTCAAGTACCACAAAGTGATTAAAGTTCCAATGAATGATACAAGGAAATTTGCCGTTTTTCTTAAGATCATCCGGCTCGTATCGGTATCCCTTTGCAACAAAACCATAACTTCGAGCGGCAACGAGAAGATTTTTCGCATTCGCACCGTCACGAGATACACCGCAATCAACACGTATCTGTTCGAGCGGTATCCATTTGTTGTAATACGCACAAACCATGGCAAGAGATGCCGCACCGCACTCAAGTGCTTCCATCTGCATAACGACGGGCACTTTGGCTACACCCTTACTAAGCGGTTGTTTAATTTTAATCTTATTATTATTTTCCATATGCCGCCTCAATTAAATACAAAATAGAGTGGAGATACACTGTCAATAACAATTTGTGCCTTGTGCGCTCCGCCGGGCATATTGCCGTCTATTTTCACGGTGTACACCCATTCTCCGGCTTGCAAATTACCTAAATGAAGGGCGTATTCGTTAAAGTCTTCCGAAACCGCAATCGGTTGTTCGCTCACCGATATTACTGTATAAACATCGTCACCTATATAAACACTCATGTTTTCTTTTACTGATGGTAAATCTTCCTCTTTGACATACAATACCGTTTGTCCCTCCCCGCTTACCGCTGCAACGGTGAGTTTTGTTTCAAGCTTGCCGAAAAACCCCCAAACGCAAACGCCAATCAAAAGAATAACGATTGCCACCAACGCCATCCATACGCCGGGATTTGTGACCTTTATGTAATCATTAAGCTGCTCCGGTGACGACATTCTGTCAACACTCTTTTTACGAAAAATCTGATTATTCATATTATATATCCTTTCTTAAATAAACTGTTATTATTCGCATTACTTATTAATGTTCAAATATTGTGCTTTATCCCCATTACCGTTTCAAGTGATTCTTTTGTAAACGGCTCTTCAATAATTCCGGAAATATCATCAGGCGTAAGAAACAGAAAATCATCCATTTCCTTGCTCGGTACGATAAGATAGGACAAAACTTTAGGATGTTCATGTTTTACAAACTGAATTAACTCCACGCCGCCCATTCTTTTCATATTGACATCCGCAAATAGCATATCGATATTATTGTTAAATGAATATTTCCCGGCCATAAGCGAGTCATTTTCACGAATGACATTGGCATTCGGAATAATATTAGATAACCCATTGCACAATTTATCTAGCATAACTGCGTTGTTACTGACAGCAAGTATAGTCATTTTATTCACCTGTTATTATATATTTGCCCCTTGATTTATGGCAGCCGGCCATAGGCATGGGACATCTCGTTGCCAAAGCTGTTAGAATAGAGAGGTACCGGGTTGACCTTATTCTCCAAGGGCTTCGTATCAAAAAGGGCTACAAAATTTTCCATAATACGACTTTTTTATTAATTATACAATAAGAAGTGCAACACAAAAGCAAAAAATAAAAAGCCAACCTTTATATCAGTGGCTAAGAATACGCTTGCGGTTGGCTTAATGATTCTTTTTTTATTCTAAAATCGTACAAGTTTCATCTGCACATAATCCGTCGGTTTAGTGGTAGATGTCAAATCTGTAAGTTTTTCGTCTCTGAGTTTTAAGGTAGTAGCAAAACTGTCAAAGGCAGAGGAAGAACCTACATTAGCAAATTTATTGTCTCCTGCGTAATAGTAGCGATCCCTATCTGAACTGCTGAAGATAAGAACCGGTTTACCGCCTTTATCCAGTGTGTAGAGCACAAAAATCAATTTACCGTAAAAATCATCTCCCGAAACCGTTCCGATAGCAAGTTCAAAGATACCGTTTCCGTCCAAATCCTCCACAGCATAACCCACCGTTCCCGATGGCACATCTGCAATCATAAAGTTAAGCTTTGCATCGACAAGCTGCTGACCGTTCCACTTTTTTTCTAAGGCATTGCGATACTGTGAAATGATATTTTCATAAGCAGTCGGTACTGCCTGTTCTTCTGTTTTTTTTGAAGGCGAATCGGTTACTGTCTGATCTGCCTGATCGATTCCCAAAATCTCATTCTCACCGGAATTGCCCGATTTCAAACCATATTTCCCAATCAGAAAGACAGCCGCAAGTAATACAACCACACTCAACAATATTATTAATATTTTTTTTATTAGTTTCACAAAAACTTCTACTCCTGTCTACAATCAGATTTTCTAATTATATTTATATTATTCTTACATTTCTAATATTTTAAAAAGGAATACCATTTTCTCTAATATATCTCTAATAAGATACTCGGTAGTCCCTTATATTTCATTTGATTTGTTTCCTTCCACAGAATAATTACCTCTCATAGCTGTTGGAATAATGATATTGCTTCTCTGCGCGTCTTTATGGCGACGCTCCGTAAAAAACTGGAGAAGAACGCCGATTCGCCCCAATATATCCAAACGCATATCGGCGTTGGCTACAGAATGATGAGGGTTGAATGAAATATCAGTATAGATTACGCCGGAAGAAATGCGTGCAAATCTGCAGGACTTCCGCTTCGGAGCATAAAAGAAAAAGGGTACGGTGTAACCCATTTTACTGAGTTCCACCGTACCCTACTTAAAAACTTCCTTCTATGGGGTTGTCTTAACTCGACAGCCCCATTTGTATTATTCGATTTCCAAATGTTTTGATTCAGGAAGTGCTTCGGTCTTCTTTGGCATTGTGAGCTTCAGAACACCGTTTTCGTATTTTGCCTTGATTTCGTCCGCCTTTACGCCTGACAAATCAAAGTCACGGCTGTATGAGCCGTAGGAGCGCTCACAGCGTACATATTTGCCCTTCTTGTCCTTTTCCTCGTGCTCCGAATGTCTTTCGGCGCGGACGGTCAAGGTATCTCCGTTAATGTCAAGGTGAATGTCCTTTTTGTCAAAGCCGGGCAGGTCTGCCTCTAACTCGTAGCGGTCGCCCTCGTCCTTAACATCTGTCTTAAAGGCGTCCATACCGCTGTCGAAAAAGCCGAACGGCGCGCCGAAAAAGCTTCTTTCAAATTCTTCCATTTCACGGAACGGATTGTAAACTGAATTATTTTTTCTTGAATAAGGTCTCATTTCAAACATAAAAAAGCCTCCAAATATATTATTAATATG
>JAQXUJ010000030.1 GCA_029219925.1 Clostridiales bacterium
TCGTCCGTCAAATGCCTTTATGACGCTCTGAAATCCGTCCAAAATACCGAGGACGGGTATGTTTACAAGTACGGCTTCCTTTATAAGCCGCACGGCTTGCTCGGAATATTCGGTTACGATAACTTTTTCGGCTTGTGTCAGCGTGGAGGAGAAAATTACCGGAATGTCCAATGATACGAGATATTCAAATATTCCGCGTTCGCCCATGTAAATTATCATTGAAGCTGCCTCCTTTTATAAAGTTGGTCTTGAAAAAAATAAAGACTTATGATACAATAATAACATATTTTGTATTAAATTTCAAGGGGTAAGACTATGAAAGTACTTATTATTTCTGTAAAGGCCGGTTACGGACATCATTCCACGGCGTCGGCAATAATAGATTATATGCATGAAAAAGGCGTGGACTGCGAGATGCTGGATACTTTTGAATATATAAACCCCATTCTTGCGGATTCCATAGACAACGGATACCTGTTTTCAACAAAGCATATCCCCAATTTATACGGGAAGGCTTATGATAAGATGGACAGACGGGAGGAAAAATGGGATAAATATTCAATAGTGGCTGTTCTGTCAAAAATCGTATCGCGAAAGCTGAAGGATTATATTCTGGATTACAATCCTGACGTAATTATAGGCACACATTCATACGCATGTATGCTTATGACATATCTTAAGGAAGAAAAAATTGTAAGCTGTCCGCTTATCGGGATTGTCACCGATTTTACGGTGCATCCGTTCTGGGAAAGCACCGACCTTGACAGATATGTGACGGCGGATTCGCTTTTGGATAACCAAATGAAAAAGAAGGGTATTCCCAAAGAGAAAATCCTTCCCTACGGCATACCCATAAGGAAAAGCTTTTCGCATAAAATGCCTCGGAAGGAAGCCCGTGATGAGCTTAAAATAGACAACAAAACCACGGTACTTGTTATGATGGGTTCAATGGGCTTTGGGAATATAGTTAAGGATTTACAGGACATTGACGAGCTGGAAACAGATTTTCAGATATTGTGCGTCTGCGGACGAAATGAGAAGATGTATAAGGAAATAATGGAACAGTGCTGGAAAAAAACAGTAATTCCGTATGGGTTTGTGAAAAATGTCGATGTTATGATGGACGCTGCCGACTGCATCATTACAAAACCGGGTGGACTTACGACTTCCGAGCTTCTTGCAAAGCAGCTACCGGCAATCATTATGAATCCTATACGTGGTCAGGAAGACAGGAACATGGAATTTCTGGTCAATAACGGCGCAGCGATCATGGTCACCGAAACCTTTGGCCTGGATGAGGCGCTGTTTGAAATATTGGACAGTCCGTGGCGGCTTGAGCTTCTGAAGGAAAGCGTTATGCATCTCGGAAAGCCGAATTCCACCCGCGACCTGTGCGAGTATATTTTCGAACATGTAAAGGACAGAAAATAAAATGAGATTTCCGAAGGATTTTGAAACAAGAATGAGACAAATGCTTGGCAGTGAGTATGATGACTTTGCTGCCGGTTGGGAATCGGCGCCGGAATATAGGGGAATACGCATTAATATGCTCAAAAAAGGTGCGGATGCAGCAGTTAAAGTGTGTACCGGCAGCCTTGAACCTGTTTCGTGGTGCAAAAACGGCTTTTATATCGACAAAAGCATGCTGTCCGGGAAAAGCCCGTACCATATGTGCGGACTTGTATATTTTCAGGAGCCGTCAGCAATGTCGGCTGTGGAGGCTCTTGGGATAGAGGAAAATGACTTTGTTCTTGACCTGTGCGCCGCACCCGGAGGAAAGGCATGCCAGGCGGCGGAGCGGCTGGGAGAAGGAGGGCTTTTGGTTGCAAATGAAATAGTACCCAAAAGAGCGAAAATCCTTGCGGAAAATATAGGCAGGATGGGTATAAGGAACGCAGTCGTTACCAATGAATCTCCCGAGCGTCTGGCAGAAAAGTATGAGGCATTTTTCGACAAGATAATAGTCGACGCACCGTGTTCGGGTGAAGGAATGTTCAAAAAAGAGCCGCAGGCGTCGGATGAATGGAGCCTCGAACACACCTATTCATGTGCGGAGCGGCAGAAAAAAATAATTTCATCGGCATTTAAAATGCTCAAAAAGGGCGGCAGACTGATATATTCAACCTGCACATTCGCCCCATGCGAGAATGAGGGAGTTACGGCATGGGTGCTGGACAGCTATCCGGAGGCGGAGCTGCTGGAAATCAATCTGCCGGGTATGAGCTGCGCACGCGGCGAATGGGCAGGCACAAATCGGAATTTGACGGCGGCGAAAAGAATTTTTCCGCATATCTCAAAGGGAGAGGGACATTATAACGCGCTTTTTCGTAAAAATGAGGGGACGAGCCGCAGCTGCATTAAGGAATATAAATGCGGAAACGAGGAAATATTCCGCAGCTTTGAAAAAGATTTTTTAAATACCGACTTAAGAGGAGAATTTATCAGCTTCGGTGATAAGCTGTACCTGCTGCCGCATAAGATTGATATAGATAAAATCAGGGTGGAGCTTGCCGGCTTATTCTTGGGCATATGCAAAAAGGGACGGTTTGAGCCGTCTCATGAGCTGTGTCTGGCGCTTTGCCCGGACGATTTCAAAAATGTTCAGGATATATCCGAGCCGGAGCGGTATTATCACGGCGAAACGCTGCCTTCCCGGGAAAAGGGCTGGACGGCAGTGATATATAACGGGTACCCGATAGGATGGGGAAAGGCATCGGAGGGAATGCTGAAAAATCATTTCCCGAAATATCTTAGATTTTAACGGAGGAAACTATGGACGGACTTGTTGAACTGATTGTAAATTCATGGGGAGGAAAGCTGTCAAAGGAGCTTATAGTATTTATCATTTCGATGATACCTGTTCTTGAACTGAGAGGAAGCCTACTGGCTGCAGGATTTCTTAAAATGGATTTTGCAAGAACTTATATTATTGCCGTGCTTGGAAATATGCTGCCTATACCGTTTATTTTGATATTTATTGATAAAATTTTCAAATGGATGAAAAAAACACGGCTAAAAGGTATGGTGGAGCGTCTTGAAAATAAGGCGCTGTCAAAATCGGACCAAATCAGAAAATACGGGCGATTCGGTTTGTTCCTTTTTGTTGCTATTCCTCTGCCGGGCACCGGTGCGTGGACCGGATCTCTGGCGGCAAGCCTCCTGCGCATGAAATTCCGTGACTCAATATGGCCGATTTTTTTTGGTGTTCTTACTGCGGGACTTATTATGTCGCTGATTTCCTTCGGCATTATAAAAAATATTATATAAAATACAGCTGCGGTAATTTAATACTGCGGCTGCTTTTATAATATGAAGAAAAATTGTTGAAATCATTAGAAAAATATGATATAATTATTCCGTTATTGCATAGATACCGGAAAATATTGACATGACATATTGAATTATATAAAGTATAATATTTCAGGAGGTGGCATTTTGCTGAGAACGTTTAAAGGTGGTCTGCACGTGCCGGACCATAAAAGTGATACAAATAAAATACCTACAAGAAAAATAGACGGCGCGCCGGTACATATTTTTCCGCTGCATCAGCATATCGGGGCAATGCTTGACCCAAAAGTCAAGGTGGGAGACTATGTAAGGGTGGGGACGGTTCTTGCTGATTCCGATGCTTATCTGACGGTGCCGCTTCACTCGTCGGTTTCAGGAACAGTAACCGAAATAAAACCGTATTTTCATCCTTCCGGTACGGAAGCTATGGCAATCTTTGTTGAAAATGACTTTAAATATGAAACGGTGACAACATTGAATCCGAAAAGAGTGGATACCATGTCGCCGGAGGAAATCGTCCGGGTAATCCGCGACGCCGGAATTGTAGGTATGGGCGGCGCAGGATTTCCTACCCATGCAAAGCTGTCACCGCCTAAGGACAAAAAAGTTACGCATCTTATTATAAATGCGGCGGAGTGCGAGCCGTACTTAACCTCCGACCACCGTAGACTTCTTGAAACCCCGGAAAAGGTGGTTGCAGGACTTAGAATTTGCATGAGATTATTCGGTCTTGACAAGGGTTATATAGGAATAGAGGCAAATAAACCCGACGCTGTCGAGGCGATAAAATCCCTTAATGACAGCAAGATAGAGATAGTTGAACTTAAAACGAAATACCCTCAGGGCTCAGAAAAGCAGCTAATAAAAGCTGTTACGGGAAAAAGCGTGCCAAGCGGAGGGCTGCCTGTGGACGTAGGTGCAATTGTCATTAACGTAGACACGGCGTACGAAATTTCCGGGGCTTTTGAGGAAGGCATGCCGGTGGTGTCAAGGATTATCACTGTTGCCGGTGATTGCATAAAAGAACCGTGTAATCTTGAGGTGCGCATGGGCACTCCATTTGAATTTGTTATAAACGCCGCCGGCGGGTATACGTCCCAACCGAAAAAGCTTGTAAACGGCGGACCTATGATGGGTATTGCCCAGTTTACAGACAAGGTGCCTACCGTTAAGACGACCTCTGCAATTCTGGCACTGTCGGAGTCAGCGTCGGTATACGATGAGGATTCGCCGTGCATACACTGCGGAAAATGCGTTACGCACTGTCCTATGCGCCTCATGCCCTTCAAGCTGGCAAGGTACGCGTCTGAGGACGATTTGGAAATGTGTCAGAAATATCATATTATGGACTGTATTGAATGCGGATTGTGTTCATATTTATGCCCGGGACGTCAGGGACCTGTGCAGAATATCCGCATGGCAAAGCAAAAGATAATTGAAAACAGGAGGAAAAAATAGTGGAACAGAAATTGACAGTTTCATCATCACCTCACATAAAATTGCAGGAGGACACCGCGTCGATAATGCTTGACGTGATAATTGCGCTTATTCCGGCAACAGCCGCAGGTATATATTATTTCGGTATGAGAGCACTGGCGGTTATTCTGACGTCGGTTGCGGCATGTATGCTGTCGGAATATACATATGAAAAAATAACTGGAAAGCCTATAACTACAAGGGATTTGTCTGCTGTTGTTACAGGACTGCTGTTGTCGCTTAACCTTCCGGTTACCATTCCGCTGTGGATTACGGTGATTGGTGCGGCGTTTGCGATTATAATTGTTAAACAGTTGTACGGCGGGTTGGGCAAAAACTTTATGAACCCCGCACTGGCGGCGCGATGCTTTATGCTGATTGCATGGGCGGGCAGCATGACGAATTTTGTGCAGCCTTTTATGGGCTACGGAGCGGATGCAGTGTCTTCCGCTACGCCCCTTGCTGTGTTGAAGGGTACGTCCGAGGGGACGCTGCCGACTCTGCTTACTGCGTTTTTGGGCGGAAAACCGGGGTGTATAGGCGAGGTTTCCGGTTTAATGCTTATTATTGGTTTTTTGTATCTTTTAGTAAAACGTGTTGCGGACTGGAAAATACCCGTGTGCTATATAGCCACGTTTGCTGTTCTGACATATCTGTTCGGTAATAATACAACGGGAATGTCCCGCGAATATTTTACTGCAATGCATATTCTGACCGGAGGGCTGCTGCTTGGAGCTTTCTTCATGGCGACCGATTATGTTACCTCACCGGCGACTGCGTCGGGCAGAGTGATTTTTGGTATCGGCTGTGGACTGTTAACCTTTGCTATCCGCCGTTTCGGGAGCTATCCGGAGGGGGTTTCCTTTTCAATAATTCTAATGAATGTGGCGTCACCGCTTATTGAACGATATACGGTGCCTAAGCCCTTTGGCAAAGCCGTAAAGCCGTAATGAAAATGATATTGTAAGGAAAACGCGCCTTTATAATTTGTGCGGAAGGAATGATTATATGATAGAAAAGAAAGATAAGCTGGAAATATTAAGGGTCGGATTAATTTTGTTTGCAATTACAGCTGTGGCGGCATTCGTACTGGCGTTTGTAAACTCTGTTACCGAGCCTGTTATAGCGGCTAATAACCAAAAAAAGCAGGAGGCGGCGATGAAATCGGTGCTTCCGGAAGGAACCAAGTTTGAGAATGTTGAATTTACGCCGGACGAAGGGGCATCTGTGAGTGAAATTTACAGCGCAGGCGACGCAGGCGCCGTAGTTATGGTAAAGCCCAAGGGCTACGGCGGCGAAATTTCTATGGCTGTGGGTATTGACCGCAGCTATAAGGTGACCGGAGTTGAAATTATTTCTCAGAGTGAAACCGCGGGTCTGGGCGCAAACTGTACCAATGATAGCTTTAAGGAGCAGTTCAAGGGTAAAACGGAGAACATTGAGGTAGTGAAAAACGGCGCAAAGGAAAATCAGATTGACGCTATATCTTCAGCCACCATTACATCAAAAGCGGTTACCAAGGGCGTCAACGAGGCTGTTGCAACCGTTAAAGAAATGAGAGGAGGCGAGTGATATGAGCAAGAAAAATTCCATATTTCTAAATGGACTTGTTTTCGAAAACCCAACTTTTGTACAGCTTTTGGGAATGTGTCCGACTCTTGCCGTTACGACAACCCTTAAGAACGGATTAGGCATGGGACTTTCCGCAACCGCTGTATTGATAATGTCTAATATTTTGATTTCCCTGCTGAGAAAAATAATCCCCGATAAGGTTCGTATTGCGGCATATATAGTAATCATCGCCGCATTTGTTACTATTTTGCAGATGCTGCTCCAGTCCTATGCAGACTCGCTTTATGCGTCACTGGGACTGTTTATACCGCTTATTGTGGTAAACTGTATAATTCTGGCGCGTGCCGAGGCGTTTGCTTCGAAAAATACCGTCGGAAAATCGGCAATGGACGGTTTGGGCATGGGACTGGGCTTTACCGCTGCTCTCTGTATTATTTCCGCCGTTCGTGAATTGCTGGGTCAGGGAACTATTTGGGGGATAGCCGTATACGGAAATGTCATCAAGCCGGCCGCAATAATAGGAATGCCTCCCGGCGGATTTATTGTGCTGGGAATTATAATTGCGGCTATAAACTTCATCACATCAAAGAAAAAAGAAGGAGGTAACGAATGATGCAGCCTTCCATAATTTCACTTTTGATTGCGGCGCTGTTTACCGAAAACTTTGTAATGGTAAAGTTTCTGGGCTGCTGCCCGTTTCTCGGCGTATCTAAAAAGCTTGACACCGCTATGGGAATGGGTATGGCGGTTACCTTCGTAATGGCAATCGCTTCGGCGATGACATGGTGTATTAACGCGTTTGTGCTGGCACCGTTCAACATGGAGTATTTACAGACGATTGTATTTATTCTTGTCATTGCCGGACTTGTACAGTTTGTAGAAATGTTTGTGAAGAAGTCAATGCCGTCCCTTTATAATGCGCTTGGCATTTATCTGCCGCTTATCACGACAAACTGCGCAGTGCTTGGCGTTACCCTTCTTAACGTGGGAAATAACTATGATTTTATTCATTCGGTACTGTACGGAACCTTTGCAGCATTGGGTTTTACCCTTGCAATCGTACTGTTCGCCGGTATACGCGAAAATATCAGGGAAAAGGAAGTGCCGAAATGCTTTAACGGATTTCCGATTGCCCTCATTACTGCGGGGCTTATGGCAATTGCTTTCATGGGTTTTTCGGGCTTTAGTATATAACGGAGGTTAGAAATGAACAGTATAGTTTTGGCGGTTTTAACCGTAGGAATAATAGGTCTTGCCTTCGGGCTGCTCCTTGCTCTTGCGTCGGTTATATTTAAGGTAGAGGTTGACGAGAGAATTGAAAGGATTGAAGAAATACTTCCCGGCGCAAATTGCGGCGGATGCGGATATGCCGGATGCAGTGCGTATGCACGGGCTGTCGTGGAAAGCGGAGCTCCGGTTGACGCATGCGTAGTGGGGAAGTCATCCCTTGCGCGTCAGGTGGGCGGAATTATGGGTAAAGCAGTTGCCGAGCAAAGTCCAAAGACGGCGCGGGTTCTCTGCGGAGGAGATTGCGAAAAGGCGTCGGATAAATATGAATATTACGGCATTGAGGACTGCGCGGCGGCAAACAAGCTTGCCGGTGGTCAGAAAGCATGCCCTTCCGGATGTCTGGGCTCTGGCAGCTGTGTAAAGGTATGTAAATTTGACGCAATTCATGTAGTAAACGGCGTAGCCGTCGTAGATGAGGAAAGGTGTACTGCCTGCGGTCAGTGTGTAAAAGCGTGTCCGAAGCATATTATTGAAATAATGCCAAAGGAACGTAAAATTACCGTCAGATGCAAGAACCGCAAGCCCGGCAAGGAGGTTAACAGCTATTGCAAAGCGGGTTGTATCGCTTGCGGAATCTGCGTCAAGAATTGTCCTTTTGAGGCAATAAGCGTAAACGGTAATCTTGCGGAAATAGATTACGATAAGTGCAAAGGATGTGGTATCTGCGCAGAAAAATGCCCCAAAAAGGTAATAGACAAAAGTGCAGTATGAATGAAGATTTTCGGGGGGATTTATAAAAAGCGTAATAAGAAGAGATTTACGTTTTGACCTGTGCGAAAAATACAAGGAAAGAATGGTTAAAGATATGAAAAGAAGAGC
>JAQXUJ010000031.1 GCA_029219925.1 Clostridiales bacterium
GCTTACAAGGGGCAGGGCGATGCTTAAAGAGGTCTTGAAGGGAGATGATGAGCTTGTTTAAGGAGCGTTACAAAAGTGCAAATGATAAAATCGCGTCAGACGTGGCTTACGAAAGGTTTATCACTAATCTCGGCGAACACAGAAGGCGGGACATAAGACCTGCGGTTATTAAAGCGGCGGCGCTGGCGGCATGCTTTGTCGTAAGTGTGTGCGGAATAGGTCTGTATCGTGAAGGAAGCAAAATCCCGGAGAATGTTTCGGTAATTTCGCCTTCTTCTGCTCCGGAGTGTACGGCAGCAGTAAAGCCGGCAAATGTGCCGGAGGGCGGGGGAATTGTCCGCGATATAGGGAAAGAAAATAATCGGAGTGGTGCGCAGCCCACGCCGGCGACAGAAAAGAAAATGAAAAAAGCCACCGAACAGTCGTTGCAGGAGCCGGAAAAAACCGAGGTGATTTCAGAGGAAACCGAAATATCGGCGAATAATGATATATCTGAAGCGGCAATTGTGCCGGAGGCTGAAGAAACGGCGGAGCAACCGGAAGTGCGGAGTTTTTCTGCGGCAGAAGATGCGACAGATGCATTGAAAAAAACTGATGGAATTTCAGTAAGAGCGGGAGGAGTTTCCGCACAGACAAGAACTCTTGCCGATTATAACAGCTATATCGGAAGGGATATTCGCGAGAACATTTGTATTCCCGACGGAATGACCGACGAAACGCCCCCAACAGTCAGCGGCGGCGAAGGCTGGGTATATGTATATGACGGCGGAGGAAAGCATGTAGAAATAAAGACGGCACCGGCAGCGGCGGTAATGTCTTTGGGAGTGGCAGAGGACGCCGAGGAAATGGATGGGGAAGATTCTGCCGCCTCAGCGGCAAGCTTTTCCGACGGGGGAATTGATTTTGAGATTACGGCAGAGGGATTTACCGAGGAGGAGCTTAACAAACTGATAGAATCGCTAAAAAATGAGTAACAATTAAAAATCCACTCGCTCTGCGAGTGGATTTTTCGTAGTTTTATTTTACAATTACGGGGGTTGTATCTATGTACAGCTCCTTATAGTTTGCGAGGGTAACATAAGCTTCACCGTCGGAGGTCGTAATAATCTCTGTGTTGTTGCCCAGTTCGGAGATGCCGTCGGAAAGACTGAAGTTTCCGCCTTTGCTGTTAAGCGCTTTAAAGTCAATTTCCATTATTGTTCCTTCGCTGTCGGGCAGAAATGCGTTGGAAGGAAGGAACAGGGAAATCACTTTCGCGCAGCCGTCGGCAAATTCGGCGTTTGCTGCAGAAAGTGCAGGGGCAATTTCACCACTGTCGGATATGCAGCGGAATCCGTCATATGCGAAGTTATCATTGTCGTAAAGGATTGATGCGGTCACAGAGAAAACCTTTGCATTTTCATCATTGGCAGCAAGATTATCAAGCTTCAGCTTTAAGGTCACTATATCGTCATTTTGAACCTGTTCGGGGGCGTCACAGACAAGGGACAGCTTAGGCAAATCAGCGCCGATTGCGCTTTCCAGAACAAATCCGTCTGCCGAGGAGTCAATATCCTTTGTTTTTGCATAGCGCTTTGCCTGCTGAGTGGTGATTGTGGTCACATATGCGCTGTCGTCCCATTCAACGGTAGCGCCCATTGACTCTGCAATTATGCGTATAGGCAGCATTGTGCGGTCGTTCATGATAACGGGAGCAACGTCCGAGGTAACCTTCCGTTCGTCGGCATTAAGCACGCTGGTGAAGGTATAGACGGTAATTTCGGGGTTGTCCACCGTCAGCAGAATTCTTGTGATGTTGTCGTAAGAGTCAACCTGAACTGTCTTGGTAGCGTCATCCCACTTAACCGTCGCACCCATATTTTCAAGTACGCGGCGCAGGGGAACGTAGGTTCTGTCATTCAGAATAACGGGCGGCTGATCCTCACGGAACATCAGGGTACGTCCGTCCACCTTAACGGTAGGTTCTGTCATTTGGCTGTCGCCGGAAGTAACGGGAGCCGCTATTTCTTCGGAAATAGTGACAGCTTCATCTGTTGTGGCGGCAGGCTCTGTGCTGTCTGCAAAAACGGTAATTGACATCGACATTAAAATGGCTGCCGATGCAAGCACGGCTAAAATTTTTTTCATAATTATTCCTCCAAATATAAAATATTTATAATATTGTATCACAAAATAAGAAAAACTACAAGAATTTTTATAAAATTTCACAAAAATTACTGGTAAACGGACAAAATATATTGTATAATAGTAGATATGAAAGCGAAAGGGGCAAAAATGATGAATTCGGCACTTATGTACATAAAAAGTTTTTTTCAGGTTCTGAAGCTGACCGATATAATTGATATATTTCTGGTTGCCATTATAGTATACCAGTTGCTGAAAATGATAAAGGAAACCCGTGCAATACAGCTGGTAAAGGGAATAGCCATACTTTTTATTATTTTACAGATAAGTACGTGGGCGCATTTAACGACCCTCAATTATCTTCTGCGCAATGCCATGCAGGTGGGAATGTTTGCGATTGTGGTAATATTTCAGCCGGAGCTTCGCAGCCTGCTCGAGAGAGTAGGGCGTTCCAAGGTGGGAAAGATAATCGACGTTGCCACCGGCACTACCGCAGAGCAGAGTATGGCTGTGTCGGAAATAACCAAGGCAGTGGCGAATATGTCGGCAACAAAAACAGGAGCGCTTATTGTGTTTGAGAGGGAAACAAAGCTTGGCGACGTTATAAGTACCGGAACACTGATTAATGCAGAGGTAAGCGCGGCACTTCTGGAGAATATTTTTGTGCCGAATACGCCTCTTCATGACGGGGCTGTTATAATACGCGGCGACAGGGTTTATACGGCGGGGTGTTTCCTGCCGCTTACCTCCAACAAAAATCTTTCAAGAGAACTGGGAACCCGTCACCGTGCGGCTTTGGGAATATCGGAGGCGTCGGACGCTCTGGTAGTTGTGGTCAGTGAGGAAACCGGAAAAATCTCCATTGCACTAAACGGAACCCTTACGCGCAATCTTACCGAGCAGAGTCTTAAGACTGCCCTGAACAGGGCTATCTCAAAGGAAAATCAAAAGGGGAAATTCTGGAGGAGTGAAAGATGAAGAAATTATTTACAGATAACCGAATTCTCCTTAAAATTTTGTCGGGGCTGATTGCAATAATTTTGTGGTTTGCCATAACATACACCGAGGATCCGGTAATAAGCCAGGTGCTGATGGGCATTCCGGTTACCTTTGAGGGTGAAGAACAGCTGGAGGAAAATGGTCTTATTGTAGTAAACAAAGGCGCCATTCCGGATATTTCAGTAACGGTAAGAGGCAACCGCAGTAATGTTATTTCCTCAATAGGCTCAATTTCGGCTATTGTGGACGTTTCGGGGATAAATCAGGCGGGAAGCAGTATGATGCCGGTGAGGTATTCTTATCCGTCCGGCGTTGTGGCGCTTACGAAAAGCAAGACGAATGAAATTACGGTAGAAACGGAAAAGCTGGTTACGCGGAATATTCCCGTGCGCATTGAATCGGAAAATGAGGATAAAAACACGGAATTTATGGTAAAATCGGAATGTGAGAACAAAAGTGTCAAGGTTCGCGGCGCGGAGAGTGCAGTTTACGGTATCTCCTATGCTATGGCGGAGGTAGACGTTTCAAATATTACGGCAACCGGAACCCAGGAATACGTGTATAGCTTTTATGACGAAAAAAACAATCGTTTGCCCGGTGATAACATACTTTACAGAAGTCATAAAACGCTAACGGTTGAGAACGTTGCTTACAGAAAGCTTATCGTGCCGGTAGAGGTCACGGCAGACGATGTCACACTGGAAAACTACAGCATGACGGTCAAAAATCAAAGTGCAACATCGGTGGAAATAGGCGTAGAAAGCGGCATTACTGTGGATTCTGTTCGTGCGGTAATAAGCCGTGAGGAGGGAAAAACCGAGTACGAAACGGAGATTATTCTTCCGGAAGGCGTATATATGCCGGACAAGAACCGAAAAATAACGGTGGTATGCCAGTTTGAACCTAAGGTGCTGTCGGAGGTTACCGTTCCCGTTATGGTATCGAATATTCCGGAGGGTCGCACCGCATATGTTGAACCAAAGGAGATAACCGTTTCGGTAAAATGCGGGGAAACTACAGACCCGTCAGGACAGATAACGGCAACGGCAGATGCTTCAGATGTTCCCGGCGGTGAGGGTACGGTAACGGTGGCAATTTCCGCACCCAAGGAAATAGAGGTAGTGGGCGCATACAGCGTCACTGTCAGAATACAGTAGATAGGAGAAGAAACAATGTCAGATATAATAGTGAGAGGACAGAGCACCGACGGAGCCATAAGGGTGTTTACCGCGGTAACAACCGACCTTGTCAATGAGGCACAGCGGCTGCACGGGAGCTTTCCCACAGCCACAGCTGCTCTGGGGCGGACGCTGACCGTTGCGGCAATGATGGGACAGGGGTTGAAAAACGATACCGATTCCATAACCATACAGTTTTTGGGCGACGGACCGCTGGGAAGCATGGTAGCGGTTACCGATAACAAGTCCCGGGTACGGGGATATGCGTCAAATCCATATGTAGATTTGCCCCTTAACAAAAACGGTAAGCTGGATGTGGGCGGAGCGGTCGGAAAAGGACAGCTCAATGTCATTTATGACCTGAGTCTAAAAGAGCCTTACAGCGGTCAGGTGCCGATTATGACGGGGGAAATCGCGGAGGACATGACCTATTATTTTGCAAAGAGCGAACAGATTCCTACTGCCATAGGTCTTGGAGTGCTGGTGGGTACCGATGAAAGAGCGGAGCAGGCGGGCGGATTTATGATACAGCTTATGCCGGAGGCCTCAGAAGAAACCGCGGGGATTATTGAGGACAGGATTAAGACCGTGCCGCCGGTAACACAGCTGTTATCCGAAGGTATGACAGCACAGGATATGCTGTTTTATCTGACCGAGGATTTCGACATGATAATGGAGAACCAAACAGTGACGCCCATGTATAAGTGCAAATGCTCGCAAAAACGTATGCGCAGCGCCGTTATATCGATAGGCAGGAAGGAAATACGCAAGATGATAGACGAAGACGAAAAGTGCGAGATTGAGTGCAGATTTTGCAATAATAAGTATGTTTTCGGCAGGGACGAGCTTGAAGAAATGTATAAACAGGCACGCTGACTGAATAAACAAATATTAAAAAACTAAAAAGCCGCCATTCACGGCGGCTTTTCAGCTCCACAAAAATCCCGATTCACGGAATATCTTCTATATGGTAACATTATAACAGGATATTACAAATTTGTCAATAGTTTTTTGTAAAAAAGTTACAAAAATTTCAATAATTCAGTTAAACATTTGCAAGGGATTTTCGACAGACGTTTAAAGCTGATTTACAGCCTTATTTTATAATAAGGCTTCTCCCGGTCATTTCTTCCGGCTGAGAAAGACCCATAAGATCAAGCATTGTTGGGGTCAGGTCGCAGAGCTTGCCGCGATCAAGCGTTACATCACCGGCGCCGATAACAATGAGGGGAACGGGGTTGGTGGTGTGAGCGGTAAATACCGCTTTTGTTTCGGGGTCAAACATTTTGTCTGCGTTTCCGTGGTCAGCGGTAACAAGAACCTTGCCGCCTTTTGCCAAAATTGCGTCAACGACTCTGCCGAGACATTCGTCAACCGCCTCGACTGCCTTTACAGCTGCGTCAAAAACGCCGGTGTGGCCTACCATGTCACAGTTAGCGAAGTTCAGGATTATGCAGTCGTACTTATCCTGATTGATAAGCTCGACGCAGGCGTCAGCGACCTTGTAAGCGCTCATTTCGGGCTGCATATCATAGGTGGCAACCTTCGGTGAAGGTATTAATTTTCTGTCTTCACCTTCGTAAACATCCTCAACTCCTCCGTTGAAGAAGAAGGTAACGTGTGCGTATTTTTCCGTTTCGGCAATTCTGAGCTGTTTCAGACCTTTATGAGAGATGTATTCGCCGAAGGTATTTTTCAGAACCTGGGGCTTGAACGCCACATGCACGTTGGGCATGGACGCGTCGTACTGGGTCATGCAAACGTAATACAACGGGAATAATGCACGTTCAAAGCCCTTAAAATCGGGGTCAACGAAGGTCCGTGTGATTTCTCTTGCGCGGTCGGGACGGAAGTTGAAGCATATCACCGAGTCGTTGGCCGCTATTTTGCCTACAGGCTCTCCGTTTTCGCAGACAACCTTTGGGATAATAAATTCATCGGTAATAAGCGCACCGTTTTCATCCTTTGTTGCGTATGACTTTTCAAGGGCTGCGACAATATCTTCTGTCTTTTCTCCTTCATTTTTTACCATGGCGTCATATGCACGCACAACTCTGTTCCAGTTGTTATCTCTGTCCATTGCGTAGTATCTGCCGCTGACCGTGGCAATTTTTCCTACGCCTGTATTGTCCAGCTTTTCCTGCAATTCCTTGATAAAGCCCACTCCGGAGGTGGGAGATACGTCACGGCCGTCCATGATAGGGTGAATGAACACCTTTGTCAGACCGTTTTTCTTTGCAAGATCGATAAGACCGAATAAATGCTCAATGTGCGAGTGAACACCGCCGTCGGACAAAAGACCGATGAAATGAAGGGCGGAATTATTCTTTTTGCAGTTTTCAACAGCGCCCAGAAGCGCCTCATTAGAATAGAAATCACCGTCACTGATGGATTTTGTAATGCGGGTAAGCTCCTGATATACTACTCTGCCGGCGCCGATATTGGTGTGGCCGACCTCTGAGTTACCCATCTGACCGTCAGGCAGACCTACCGCCATGCCGCTGGCATATAAAACGGTGTTGGGATATTCGGCAAAATAACGGTCGATATTCGGTTTTTTTGCCGCCTTTATTGCATTGCCCTCGACGGCCTCGTTGATACCGAAACCGTCAAGAATAATAAGTGCGATTGGTTGTTTTGACATGTTAATTTTCTCCTTTTTAATAATGGCATATAATGAATATAAGCATATGCACAGTAAGCAAAATTGTAAAAATATGGGGTTGCGGAAGTATAAATTGCCGCAGCCCCGTATAAATGCTTTATTTTGCCGCTTTCGTAATTGCTGCGAAATCGTCGGCTACCAGTGATGCGCCGCCGATAAGTCCACCGTCGATGTTTGGCTTAGCCATAAGTTCTTCGGCATTTGACGGTTTCATGCTGCCGCCGTACTGAATTGTAAATTCCGGTGCGCATTTCTCGCAGTACAGCTCTGCGATAATTTTTCTGATACCGCCGCAAACCTCTTCAGCCTGCTCGCTGGTAGCGGTTTTGCCGGTGCCGATTGCCCAGATAGGTTCATATGCGATAACGACCTTTTTTGCGTCTTCCGCAGGGATGCCGGCGAAGGCTTTTTTAATCTGGATTGCAATCAAATCCATGGTAATTCCGGCTTCTCTCTGCTCCAGGGATTCGCCTACGCAAACTATAGGAATCAGGCCCTTTGCAAGCGCCTTTTTGGTTTTAAGATTAACGGTTTCATCCGTTTCGTTATTGTACTGACGTCTTTCCGAGTGACCGATGATAACGTAATCAACGCCCATATCCTTGAGCATGTCCGCCGACACCTCGCCGGTGAAAGCGCCCTTGTCCTCGTAGTGAAGATTTTCAGCGCCGATTTTAACGTGAGTGCCCTTTGCGGCCTCAATTGCGGGAGCAAGACACACATAAGGTGTGCAGCATACAACCTCGCACTTTGAACCTTCGGTAGCCTTTACTACCTCTTTAACGTAATCAAAAGTTTCACTCGGAAGCTTGTTCATCTTCCAGTTACCTGCAACAATATATTTACCCATTGTATAAACCTCCTATTATAAGGCACGAAACGCCTTAATCCATTCTCTTTTAATAAGCTCATGTCCGAATTTTGTGGGGTGTACGCCGTCGGCGGACCAATATTCGGGAGGAGCAAGCCGTGAAGCCCCGTCAAATACGTCCTGAAGCGGGACAAATTTAAGACCGTATTTTTCGGCGATTTCCTTAGCCTTTTCCGCTCTTTTCGAAACCTCGGTTTTAAAATAATCCCAGTTTTCGCAGGTAGCGCGCCCTTTTAGAACATATGGCTCCATAATCATTATTTTTACGTCCGGCAGAACAGCCTTGACTTCTTCAATAAGCATGGAGTAGATTTTGAAATACTTTTCCGCATCCACGCCGTTTTGGGACGAAAGTTCGTGCCACACGTCGTTGACGCCGATTAAAATGCTCATTATATCAGGCTTTAGGTTGATTATATCCGCCTTTATTCTTGCGTATACGTCGACAATGCGATTGCCGCTTATGCCGCGGTTGTAGAAACGGTAGCTGCCGGGGTTTTCAAAACCCAGCTCAGCAGCCGTAAGGTGAGGATAACCAATGCCCAGGTACTCGTTATCCTCGTAGGAACGTCCGCAGTCGGTTATGGAATCACCCTGAAATAAAATAGTTTTCATTTGTGAAAGCCTCCGGCAATTACTTATCGTTAATAGCAGCTATGCCCGGAAGCTCCTTGCCCTCAAGGAATTCAAGGGAAGCACCGCCGCCCGTTGATATGTGGCTCATCTTATCGCCCAGACCTGCCTGATTAACTGCCGCAACGCTGTCGCCGCCGCCGATAATTGTGGTAGCATCAAGCTCTGCAAGAATTTTTGCAATGGCATTTGTGCCCTTTGCGAAGGTCGGCATTTCAAACACGCCCATAGGACCGTTCCAGACAACGGTTTTTGCCGATTTCAGAGCGTCGGAGAAGAGAGCAATTGTCTTTTCGCCTATATCAAGACCTTCCCAGCCGGGTTCAATTTCGCCTCTTGCCACCGTCTTGTGGGGAGCGTCGTTGGAGAATTCCTGTGCAACAACCGTATCAATCGGAATAAGCAGCTTAACGCCTTTTTCCTCCGCCTTTGCCATCATGTCCTTACAGTAGTCAATTTTTTCGGAGTCGAGCAGGGATTTGCCCACGCTGTAGCCCGTTGCGGCGAGGAAGGTGAAGGCCATGCCGCCGCCGATGATGAGGGTATCGACCTTTTCCAGCAGGTTGTTGATGACGTTGAGCTTGTCGGAAACCTTTGCGCCGCCGAGGATGGCAACG
>JAQXUJ010000032.1 GCA_029219925.1 Clostridiales bacterium
TTTGGGAACAGCTAAAAACAATGATATTAAATTTTTCAAAAAAGCCCGTAAATAAAGGCTTTGAGAGGTGTTAGGCTTCCACTAACTTCACTTGATTTCGAGTGCGCCCCGTTATGACCGCTTCGATACTTCTCCATATATTTAATTTTTATATGTTAAACCCTCAAATTTAACAAAACAAAAAAGGACAACATTAAGGATAAAACAATACAATAATTAATTCTCCGGAATTAGAAAATTCACATGAAAATATCAACTAATATATTATAACGTACATATGGAGAAATTTCAAGTGTTTTTTTAATTTTTTTTTAAAATTATATTTTTTTTGAATTAATAACATAAATAATGCCTACTGAATAAATAAAAAACGGCAATAATGACTTTTCGGGATGTTTATGGTATAATAAGTGCAAGGGGAAATGCCGAAATCGGCAAAAACCCTTGCATTTTTGCTTTATGAGAGCTGTAAAAATGTATAATACAGATGCAAACAAATCAGTTTGACCACTTTCAATACGCCTGTTGGAATGAAACTCAATTCTGATAATCGTTGGGTTAAAAAAGCTGAATCAATTCCATGGGATGAAATAGAACAACGTTATGCATAGTTTTTTACAAACCGCAAGAGAAATATTGCAGGGCTTCACATTTCGGGGAACGACAAAGAAAGTACGCAAGGCTAAAACGACTTGTCACTGTCTTGCTATGTCCGTTTTGCTGCTGAACCCACGAAAAATCGGTAAGGTTTTTTGGCGGGGATTTTAATGTTGGTTCAAAACCTGCTCCGGATTTACAGCCTTCCAGAAATGGCAATTATTCAGTAGGCATTAAGTATATAGCACACACTCTCTATTTCTGCGCTACGCCATCGCTTTCAGGCATTTTCAATCAGTTTATTTATTTCTTTCCTCAGCTTCAGAATAAAATCTCGGTCTTTTGGAAGTTCATGAAACCCCAATATTTTGCCGCCGTTCAGCCCGGAAATGACCGACATTACCTTTTTTCTGCCGTAAATACTCTCGCAGAGCTGAAGCGAACGCATATCGTCAATGCCATGTCTGAAAACAACAAGACGAATGGAGTTATATACTTTAAAATCAGGTCCGGGATAGACCATAAAAGAGTCGCCTGAACAGAACTTTTTGTTTGCGTCTGTTGAGAAATACGGGTCAAGCTCACATAAAGATTTGGCGGAATTGTAGAAATTAAAGCCCCAATGAAGAAAACCTTCAATTTCCGATGTGTAGAATTGTACCCCGCTTATGCGGTCACGCTCCAGTTTCATGCCGAAAGCTCGTCCCATGTGATTTTTGGATGCACCGCAGTAGTATGCCCAGCGAGGCTTAGGATTAAGCTCAAAAAACGGATCTGCGTGGACTACATGCGGAACAGGGATGTCTACAAGTTTTTCTATATAGTACATCGTGTCGCTCATAGCGTCCATAACTTTAAAATCTCCGATGTATTTATGCATTATGCGACTTGCCGCGCAATAGCTGTCATGATGTTCTTTTGCCGGCTCGTCCGAAATATGAAAAACGGTATTATCCGCAATGCCAAGCTGTTTGAGTTCTTCGCACAGAGCAGGTAAAAACTGTGACAGAAACTGTTCATATTCTGTCCCGGAAGCGTCGGTATCCCAGCCGAAAATCTGCTTGCTGCCCGCCATGATTTTTGGGGCATGATAGGCGCCCCATTGTGTAAACATATGGGACATCTCATAATATTCTGCGCCGCATTCCTTACAAATCTGCACCCATTTCCGCAATTTGTCAAAGCCAAAAGAATAACCGTCCTTCGTTACGGTAACATCAATCAACTGAACCGTTCTCCGCTCGCCGCCAACAGTGGTATCAAGAGGAGGGGTGAAGAGAGGAGTGTAAATCATGTTGCTGCCATATGTAACAGCGGTCTTGATTACGTTCCGAACTGCTGTCCAGTATTCGTCGGAGAAAACTTCTATATTATAGTAATTTGCCACACAGTCGGTATGAATCCAATGTGTAACCGCAATGCTCTGCTTGGGAAGCTGCATGGGAATGATTTTTACGGTATGCTCTGCCTCTGAAAGGACTTCACCCTTATCATCGGTAAAGGTTATGACCGCCTTGTAGATTCCGCCTTCAAGCTTATCGGTGTTGATGTCAACCCAAAGAGTGGAGGTAATACGCGGAAGAAGCTGTACTGCGTCACCGGTTTTAATGGGAACCAGCAGGTCGGGATATAGCCCCGGCATAGTTCGTACATAATCATCAGGCTCCTCTTCAAGAACTGCCGGATAAACAGACGGGACATGTTCAACCGTACTGACAGAAATGCAGGAATTATCAGTTTTCTCACCATCCCTATAAAGCGCTTTATTGATAAAGCAGTCAAAGGTATTATAACTGTTTTCGGAAAAATCAGGTATACAGTATCCGATTTCGAAAGAAACCAATTCGCCTATGAGAGCTGTGGATTCAGTGTAAGCCCTTAAAGATGATAATTTGTCATCGTAGAACACCTTTTCAAGAGGTGACAGCGTTTTTGTATTTAAATTCATTGTTATACTCCTTTTCGTGTTGTATTTTGGAATAATTATATCACAACTTGCGGAGTAACGTCAACATAGTCTGACAAAATTCGGATATGAATATGATATATGGATAACAGATTGTTTGGAGTAAAAAAGAGGTAAAGCCGCTAACAGCTTTACCTCTTGATTTCAGAATAACGGCAGAAATTCCGCAGGCCGTTTAGTTTGCATTTAAAATACAAAGAACAATTGTCGTAATCAAAAACAGAACAGCCAAAAGAACTGTCATTTTGGAATACATAGAAGCTTTTGTTCTTCCGGAATTTTTATTAAAGAA
>JAQXUJ010000033.1 GCA_029219925.1 Clostridiales bacterium
AGCCCGTGAAGAAGGCTGTTTTCAATAATCGGCTGAAGAATAAAATTCGGCACCAATGCGTCGTCCAAATCGGGATCAATGTCACAGTTATATTCAAGTTCGGGATAACGACAACACATCAGCTCCATATATGCATTCGAAAGCTCTGTTTCATTCTCCAGAGCTGTCACTTGTTTGTCCGTCTTGATGCTAAGCCGAAAGAAGTCGGATAACCGCATAAGTAAATCAGCCGTTGTTTTATCGCCGCAGAGCTGTGCCTGAATACGGATTGTATCCAGGGTATTGTATAGGAAGTGAGGATTCACCTGACTTTTTAAGTAAAGCATAGACATTTTCTGCTGTGTAAGCTCTGCGCGAAGTATGTCCGGATTTTCCAGCGTTAAATAAAAGGCAAGCGTCATCAGTGTAATACCCATTCCGGAAATCAGCCATGTGGGATTTATTGCCTGCAGAACCGAAACAATACCTTCAATAACAAGCGCCACACCGATTGCCGCTTTCTTTTTCCCGTCCATTTGTTTGCGGTTTTTAATCAGCAGCCCCAGACACAGAAATAAATAAAACGCAGTACTTATGTAGCAGACAGATACATGAATACCATCCGAATAATTACCCTTCTCCGTGACTGCGTAATGAACGGGCAAAAGCATTGCCCCAATCTCCGCCAAAATCAAATAAATCCTTGCCGCAAGATGAAAGCGTACCGGCTTTTTTGTTTCCTCCTCAACCAAAATGGAAATGTACCTGTAAAAAAGATAAACAACAACAACCATTGTCCCGATAAACAGCCTGTGCAGGATTTCGTTTAAAACGGGCGGTACAGTTTCCAAGTGATTGACCGTATAAACAGTGGCCGCATCAAACGCAAGGTGCAACGGCGTTACCGCCAATAATGCCGAAAAGGTTTTGTGCAGAGGCGTATTTCTTCTGCCCGCACCAAAATATATAAATGCAACGAAAACCAAAACCAAAATCAAGGCTATTTCCATTCTCATCATATGCGTTCACTTCCTTTTCATATATGATACATGATATTGATTATTTAATACAGGCGGATAATGCAGTTAAATGTGCTTATTTTATAGGTTCTGCTTCACTAATTCTCGTTTTCTCCGTGTTTTTCAGGATTTTTCTACAATACCAGCTCATATAAGAAAAAGTTGGTCCAACCTACATTGCTGGCAAACCACCGTCGCTGATCTCTTTTCTGAAAACCCAAAGATTCATAAAGCCGGTGTGCGGGGGTGTTGCAGAAAAGAGCGTCCAGCCGCACCGCCTTTCTTCCCATTTCACGGCTTAACTCTTTCACAAGTTCCATTGTCCCGCAAGCGACACCTTGCATTTGAAATTTAGGGGCAACACAGAGGAGATGTACCACAGAAACCTCGTCATCCCCAAGAGAAATGGACCACGCAGCACCATGATAATCTTCCATCTGCTGTGTGACTGCAACTGCAGAAATTATGGATCCGTCTTTCTCGCAGTAGTACATGGTATCTGACTGAATATACCTTCTAATCATTTCATCTGTAGGATGCTGACCGTATACCCACATGGCGTATAAATCCATATGCTCTGTGTGTGCAATTACATCCCGGTAGAATTGGGTTATTCTCTGAAAATCCTGTTCCATTGCCTTGATTAGTTTCATATTTGTTACCTCATTTACAAGATACCGTTATCATCATGGTCGAAACGGTCTCCGCTGTTTCCTGTTCCCTCCGGTCGGTGGGCTTGCAGTGAACCGGGCAATGTTCCTTTGCCAGAAAACAGCGCCCAGTTCGAACAGGAGCGTCAAAACATTTAGGCAGGTCGATCTTTTCCCGAACTACTGCACATAGGCCGGAAGAAAAAATCTTTTCTTCATCTCAAACTTCCTTTCGTTTTTCCGGCCTTACAACGCCGTATTCTTAGTCGTCCGTGATTCCAATTTTGAATTCATAGCCCATTATTCGATAGAACGATCCTGTTGTCAGGGAGGAGTCAACCTCAGTGCGCTATGCCGGATCAGCTGCTTCACAAGTCCGGTAAACTACCCCATCACATCGGAATAATTCTGCTTTGTATTTCCTTTTTCCATAGAACACACTCCTTGGCAGACTCGCAATTATCATATAATAATTATACCTACCGAACGGTCGGTTGTCAAGAGATTTTAATAATTTTATTCTATTTTATGCCTGCTGAATAATTGCCGTTTCCGGAAGGCTGTAAATTCGGACATAGCGAGGCAGCGGCAAGTCGTTTCATTAAGTCTTGTCACAACAAGTCCTATTCCGCATTTGCGTTTTGCAAGGCTGAATTTACGTTCAACCTCTACACGCTCCGCTTCATCAATGTAATCTTGCTTTTTATCACGTATTTCGTCTTTCTTGGCCTGCCGAGAGCCGGTCCGGAAAGACGAATTTTTCGTTCTGCGCAATATGCCAAATTTTCTCGGTTTCTGTAAATTTCTTTTGATATATGAAAGCTGCTGACCTATAGCTTTGCGTAATTTCTTTGCCGTTCCCCGTAATATGAAGCTCATCTATAACTTTCTCGGTTATTTCACGAGCTTCATTCAACAGCTCA
>JAQXUJ010000034.1 GCA_029219925.1 Clostridiales bacterium
AAAGAAAATGTCTTGGCGAATTGTCATATAAGTTAAATTACTCATGCTCCAAGCTGAGTAACCTGTTTAAAACCGAATTTGGCATTACCTACTCTCGCTATATTCAGCAAACACGGATTCGCATAAGCTGTCATTTGCTTCTGCAAACCAATATGTCTGTCGAGCAGATTGCAGAGCGCGTCGGCTATAGCGATGTGAGAGCCTACAGAAAAAATTTTAAAAACATTATGAAAACAACGCCCTTGAAATACCGCCTTTCCGCCGGCTCTGCGTAAAATGTTGTGCAAGTAATATCCGCACACCCTTTTTTTCATTTTCATTTTAACATTTATATTTCTCGTATGTTAATATATGCAATCGTGCATATAGAATCTGTTATCTTTCTATATGTTTTACATAGATTTTACCCGGACATGATATCAGAGTTTACACAGCAAAGCATATAATTGATAATGTATAAGAATATATTTTATGTGTTATTAAAAAGTGTACAGAGGTAAAATATGTTGCTGCAATGGTTAAAATCCTTTTTAAAAGGAAAACGAATGATGAAAATTAATGAAAATGAGAAAGGTGATATTGAAATGAAAACCGAAACATATTATGAAAACAGAGAGCTGTCATGGTTGAAGTTTAATGAGCGTGTCTTAAATGAAGCCGAAAATCCCGAGGTGCCACTTGCAGAACGACTGTCATTTACCGCTATTTATCAGTCTAATTTAGATGAATTTTATATGGTCAGAGTCGGTTCTCTTACAGATAGGCAGAAAATCAACAAGGACGAAAAGGAAAACAAAACAGGCATGACGCCAAAAGAGCAAATAAACGCAATTTTAAAAAGAACAAAGGAGCTGGAAGTTAAAAAAGCCCGTATCTATGAACAGCTTATGGGTGAGCTTGAGCCACAAGGAATAAGAATTATTAACTTTAATAAGCTTTCTAAGGAGGAAGGAGAAGGTTTAGAAAAATATTTTAATCATCATATTGCCCCATTCCTGTCGCCAATGATTATCAGTAAGCAACAACCCTTCCCGTTTTTTAACAACAAAACGTTGTATGCAATTGTTCTCTTAAAAACCACAAAGGGTAAAACTAAAATAGGAGTAGTGCCATGTGAGAACAGTGTGTTCAGAAGACTTATTGAAATCCCCACACGCCCCGGCACTTTTATGCTGTGCGAGGAATTGATTTTACATTTTGTATATAAGTTATTTACAAAGCATACAATAAGCGAAAAAACAGTCATAAGAGTAACTCGAAATGCTGACATTGACACTGAAAATTTCAATGATGATAATCTTGATTACAGAGCTATGATGGGTAAGCTTATAAAAAAACGCACAAGATTAAATCCTGTGAGAGTCGAAATCACCCGAGATATAGATGATAAGATGAAGGCGGAAATAGCAAAATATATAGGCGTATCAGAAAAACATATTATAAAGTCAGGCACACCGTTGGATTTATCTTTCGGATTTTTACTGCAAAACTATTTACGAGAAAAAATAGATTTGTTTTATGAAAAGCGGACTCCGAGAACAACTCCTGAACTCAACATGAAAGAAAGCATACTAAGTCAGGTTCAGAAAAAAGATGTTTTGCTTTCATATCCTTTTGAGAGCATAAAACCTTTCCTTACAATGTTGCGTGAGGCATCGGAGGACGAAAGTGTAGTTTCCATCAAGCTTACGTTATATCGCGTAGCAGAACGGAGTAAAATAATTGAAACTCTTATAGAGGCTGCCGAAAATGGTAAAGAAGTTGTTGTTATGGTTGAGCTACGTGCAAGATTTGATGAAGAAAACAACATAGAAGTTTCAAGAATGCTAGAGGATGCAGGATGCCGAATTATATACGGTTTAGGCAAATATAAGGTACATTCTAAACTGTGTTTGATAACAAAAAGTACAGATGAAGGCTTTTCTTATATTGCACAGGTCGGAACAGGTAACTACAACGAAAAGACATCAAAGCAATACACAGACCTTTCATTGCTTACTGCAAATCAGGAGATTGGTGCAGAAATTGCTAATGTATTTAACGCATTAATGCTAGGCGAAACAATTAAAGAAACTAATCATCTGCTCGTTGCTCCGAAAATGATGCAAAACAAAATCATTGAAATGATAGACAATGAAATAGTTAAAGCAGCATCAGGACAGAGCGCATATATCGGAATTAAGATAAATTCTCTTACGGATAAAGATATTATAGACAAACTGATAGAGGCATCAAAAGCAGGTGTTCATATTGATTTAATTGTACGGGGTATCTGTTGTTTAAAACCCGGAATTGAAGGGGTAACGGATAACATCAATATCATAAGCATAGTAGGCAGATTTTTGGAGCATTCCCGTACATATCGTTTCGGAACAGGTGAAGAAGAAAAAATATACATATCTTCCGCAGACTTTATGACCAGAAACACAATAAGACGAGTTGAAGTTGCCGCACCAATATATGATGAGAATGTACGAAAGAAAATCCGTCACATATTCGATGTCGTTTTAAGCGATAATGTGAAAGGAAAAAGGATGTTGCCTGACGGAACATATGCTGATATAATTACAGATAAAGAAAAAATCAATTCACAAGAAGTATTTTATCAGGAAGCATATGATGCTGAGGTGAATAGCTAAGGAAGGAAATATATGAAATGAAAATAGGATTATTAACAAGCGGCGGAGATTGTCAAGCATTAAATGCAGCGATGAGAGGTGTAGTAAAGGCACTGTATGAAAATACTGACGATATTTCAATTATTGGTTTTGAGGACGGATATAAGGGGTTAATATATAATAATTTTCATACAGTTGCCCCATCAGAATTTTCCGGAATCTTGACAAAGGGCGGAACGATTTTAGGTACCTCAAGACAACCATTTAAAAAAATGAATGTGCCTGATGAAAACGGTCTTGACAAGGTTGAAGCTATGAAAAAGAACTATAAAAATCTTGGTCTTGATTGTTTGGTTATTTTAGGCGGAAACGGTACGCATAAGACTGCAAACCTGTTAAGCAATGAGGGGTTAAATATTGTAACACTTCCAAAGACAATAGATAATGATATTTGGGGTACGGATATTTCTTTCGGATTTCAGAGTTCTGTTGATATTGCCACTAATGCCATTGACTGCATACACACAACAGCCGCATCTCACGGCAGAGTGTTTATTGTTGAAATAATGGGACATAAGGTAGGACATTTAGCATTACATGCCGGCATTGCAGGAGGTGCGCATATTATTCTGATTCCTGAGATACCTTACGATTTGGATAAGATTATTGATGCAATAGAGAAAAGAGATAAAACCGGAAAACGCTTCACTATTTTGGCTGTGGCAGAAGGTGCTATATCAAAAGAGGATGCGGCTCTTTCTAAAAAAGAGTATAAGCAAAAGCTGAAAGGTTCAAAATATCCGTCAGTTGCCTATGAAATTGCAGATAAAATTAAAGAGAAAACCGGAAAGGAAATTCGCATAGCAGTCCCGGGACACACTCAAAGAGGCGGAGCGCCCTGTCCTTATGACAGAGTAATATCGACAAGGTTTGGTGCGGCAGCAGCAGACTTGATTATAAAAGGAGAATACGGAAATATGGTTGCTATGGTCAATGGAGAAATCAAAAGTGTCCCCCTCGGCGAGGTTGCAGGTAAACTAAAAACTGTTGATGCTGAAGCCTCTGTAATTAAAGAGGCAAAAGCAATAGGCATTTCATTTGGTGATTAGTATGCCTTTCATATATTTCACTAATATAGTATAAAGCAAAATACAAAGCGTTGACAAAATTGGAAGATTTCTGCAAACACTTGTGTCATGCTGAGTGTATAGCCAAATTTATCCATGTAATTGACGGACAAATTTGGCTATTTTTTATTTATTCAGCGGTCATTAAGTGTCTTAAATCCGTTCGAAGTCAGACGCCGGGTGCTTACACAGTGGACAAATATAGTCTTCCGGCAGTTCATCTCCCTCGTAAACATATCCGCAGATTTTGCATCGCCAACCGCTCTTTTTCTGTTTTTCAGGCTTCGGCTTGATATTCGTCTGGTAAAAATCGTATGTTACCGTAGGCTTATCAGACAGTAATACTGCATCCTCAGCGTCGGCAGTAAATAGCAGATGCGTTCCCATGTCAATTTCATCGGTAACAACACCGCTGAAATATGCATTCGTATTCTTAGTTATATAATAAATCCCGTTTTCACTTCGTTTAATGTCGCTGAAGCCTTCAAACTTATCGGTATCCCTGCCGCTCTTAAATCCAAAGCGCTTGAAAATATCAAAATCTGTTCCCTCACACAGTGCCGACACGTTAAATCTCTTTGTTCGCGAAATCATACCACAGGTGTAATTTTGCTTGTTTACGGCTATAACAAGCCGGTTAGGTGTGTTTGTTGCCTGCATAACTGTGTTAACTATACAGCCGTTATCCTTGCCGCTTTCCTCCGCCGACAGAACGTAAAGACCATATCCTATTTTGAAAAAAGCATTATTGTCCATAGTTTTTCCCTTTCCTTTTATACATATTGTTTTATTATATACTGCAAAATATTATTTTCTGCAATAAATTTTATTCTCTATAACAGCCTCAGTACATGGCAGTAATCTATGTAATAAATCATTTAAAATGTTATCGTCGTTTCGTCCAAAATTCCCTTTTCTGTATTAAAAATCACCCTCGCCGAGCCTTCGTTAAGATTAATAAAAGCTCCGGCAATAATATCTTCCCCGTTTTCAACCTCATCAACATCAGAGCCGACAATAATTGTACAGGGCTGTCCCAGGTCATCATATTCGCTTCCACATTCGCTTATACACGCCTTATGTGTATGTCCGCACAGCATCAAATCCGGCTTTATATATTCCTTCATAAGCTCTGACCAGCTTGAAAACAGCGGACGTTCAATATCAAAAGGATCCTCCCTTTTAAACGTAAACGGCACATGCGATATTATAAATCTGTATTTTACTCCCTCTCCGGCATATTCATCAGCCGCATTTTTAATTGTTTCTTTTATCATCCTTTCCTGCTCAATACGAAAGTCATGGCAGCAAATCGTGCCGCCGTATTCAGGATGACCGTCTTCCTTATCCTCGCCCGTATCTACAAGCATTCCCCAAATACAGCCAACCCTGAAGGTGTAATAAGACCGCCCGTCTGCTCCCGGCATATATTCGGCAAGGTGTTCGGCTCCGAATCCTCTTAAATCGTGATTTCCCCGTGAAATTATACAGGGAATTTCACCTTTTGTAATTTCGGATGCTATTTTATAACACAAAGTCATATCCTCAAAGGTATCGGACGTACTTGAAATATCACCGTTCATTATAAGTAAATCAAGCTTTCTGCCGCAATATTTCACGATATTAACAGCCTGACGGAATTTACCATGTACATCCGCAATATGATATATATTAATATCCTCTGTTTTTTTAACCGGTCGGAATTTGTATACCTTTTCAATCGGCGGCTCGGTTTTCGGAAAATACGGAAGACGTTCTATTACCCTTTGAATCACAACCGTATATGCACATTCCCGGTCGAGTTCCTCAGCAGGAACGGAAATTCTATGAACACCCGGTGAGGAAATTCTTATACCGTTACTGTGATAATAATAAATCTTTTCACCGATGCGAACGCTGATCAGCGCCTCACATTCTGCTATAATCATAATTTGATACATTTTCCCCACAGCACAAACTGTTGGATTTAATTTCACAATATCCATGTCAATCTCCATTCTGCCGGCGGCGGCAATATTCATAACAGCATTCATTTTTACCAAGCTATCAAGTTTTTGCTATGTTTTCAGGAAAAATGACTCTAAAGATTTTACTCTCTGAAGTCATATTATTTGCCCCTTCGTGATGTTTCACTTTGCCCTAAACATAGAGTAAAAACCTTACCGATATTATAACATATTCCACCGCCGAATGCAAGCCTATAAGTCTAAATTGCGGAGCAATTTTCGCCTAAAACTTCTGCTGTCATAAAAGATTATACTAATAATTTTGCTGAATTTGTTAGATTTTCAATAAACAGAGGAATAACTTTCCTCTCAAATTTTTTTATAAATACCCCTTGAAATTTCATGACGAATAGTGTATAATATTTACAGACAAGAAAAATACAGGGGAGCTTGTAGGGCAAGCTGAGAGTAAGTAGTTATACTTTGACCCTTTAACCTGATGCGGATAATGCCGCCGTAGGAAGTTATAATGCAAGATTTTTTTACAGGAGACTCCCATCAGGCGTTTCCTGTTTTTTGTTGCACTTTTGAGAAAGGAGAAACGAAAACCCGGCTGAGGGGGAGCGCCCTGAGCCCTGTAATTACAGCGATGGGAAGCCGTGTTCCGGCGTGAGAGGATGCCAGCAAGCATCGACCGAATTTCCAAACAGATTCTTCTATGGAGAAACTGTATCTATTTTATGGAAGCGTCGCTGTAATATGCCGTTTCCTGATTATCAAAGGAGTAGTAACTATGAAAAAAACAAATGTAAAAAAACTTGCAGTGGCAGGTGTGTTCTGCGCCCTCGCTGTTGTCGGAAGCCTCTTTTCCATTCCTGTGTTCGGCAGTAAGTGTTCTCCCGTACAGCATATGGTAAATATCTTATGCGCCGTTTTATTAGGTCCCGGCTATGGAGTATGCGCCGCATTTACCGCAGCATTGATTCGCAACATTCTGGGGCTCGGCAGCCTTATGGCATTCCCGGGAAGTATGTTCGGCGCCCTTATATGCGGTCTTGTATATTGGAAAACAAAGAACGTAATGGCAACTCTTCTTGGCGAAGTATTCGGAACAGCAATTCTCGGCGGATTATGTGCCTATCCCGTTTCTATTTTTCTGATGGGACAGAGCGCAGCAGAAATTGCCTTTTACGCCTACATTATTCCGTTTCTGATTTCCACCGCAGCCGGTGCAATAATTTCCGCCGTACTGATATTCACCCTGAAAAAGTCCGGCATATTGCGCTCCATGCAGGAAACCTTGAACAGATAAGGAGTGTGTTGTATGTTCAGCGATATTTTTGAAAACGTAAAAAAAATATGCCCGATTATCCATAACATTACAAATTATGTTACCGTTAATGACTGCGCAAATATTCTGCTTGCCTGCGGAGCTTCTCCCATCATGGCAGACGACATCGAAGAGGCTGCGGATATTACCGCAGTTTGCAGCGGATTGAATATTAATATCGGCACCTTGAACAGCCGCACGGTTTCCTCCATGAAGCTTGCCGGGAAAACAGCAAACAAACTGAAGCATCCGGTGGTTTTTGACCCGGTAGGAGCAGGCGCGTCAAAGCTTCGCACTCAAACTGCCTTTGACCTGTTAGAGGAAATACAATTCACAGTCATCCGGGGGAATATTTCCGAAATAAAAACTCTTATATCCGGCAGCGGTACAACAAAGGGCGTAGACGCAGACATGGCGGATAAGGTTACAGAGGCAAATCTGGACGATGCCGCAGAATTTGTAAAGGCTTTTTCCGCAAAAACCGGCGCGGTAATTTCTGTCACCGGCGCAATTGATATCGTTGCAGACGCATCAAAGGCTTATTGCATCCGGAACGGTCATCCCATGATGTCTTCTATTACCGGAACTGGCTGCCAGCTATCAGCCATGACCGCGGCATTTGTAACAGCCAATCCGGAACAGCCCCTTGAGGCAGCCGCCGCGGCGGTATGCGCAATGGGGCTTGCCGGCGAAATTGCATATCAGCGGCTGACACCTATGGACGGAAATTCTTCCTACAGAAATTACATCATCGACGCAATTTATAATCTCACCCCGGCTCAGCTGGAGAAAGGCGCAAAATATGAAGTGCGATAAAAAAATGATGACCCTTTATGCCGTCACCGACCGGGCATGGGTCGGAAAACAAAGTCTTTACGAACAGGTCGAATCCGCTTTAAAGGGCGGTGCAACCTGTATTCAGCTCAGAGAAAAGGACTTGGACGAGGAAAGTTTTCTAAAAGAGGCTAAAGAACTTGCCGGCCTTTGCAGGAAATATCATGTACCGTTTTTTGTTAACGATAACGTTGACATTGCCGTTGCCTGTAACGCCGACGGAATCCACGTAGGCCAGGAGGATATGGCAGCCTCCGACGTCCGCAGCAGAGTCGGTGAACATATGATGATAGGCGTATCTGTCCATAATGCGGAGGAAGCAAGGGCGGCGGTCAAAAACGGCGCCGACTGTTTAGGTGTGGGGGCAATGTTTTCAACTTCAACAAAAACAGATGTGGATATTCTGAAAAAAGAAACTCTTAAAGCTATTTGCTTGGCGGTGAATATTCCTGTCGTTGCAATCGGAGGTATCAACAAGAAAAATATAATGGAGCTTGCCGGTACCGGCGTGGACGGGGTTGCTTTGGTCAGTGCCGTTTTTTCAGCCGAGGATATTGAAAACGAATGCCGGGAACTACGTGCGTTGTCCGAAAAGATGGTGAAATCATGATTAGGGGCGCTATTATTGACTTTGACGGAACCTTATTTGATTCCATGGGAATTTGGGACACAGCCGGCGAGGAATATCTCCGTTCCGTAGGCTGTGAGGCAAGAGAAAATTTACAAGCCGTATTAAAGACCATGAGCCTTCACCAAGCCGCCTGCTATATCAAAAGCGAATACGTACCGGATAAAACTCCGGAGGAAATCGTAAAAGGCGTCAACCATGTTGTGGAGGATTTTTATTTCAATACTGCCGAGCCGAAGCCTGACGTTATACATCTGTTAGAGGGTTTTCTCGAGCGCAGCGTCAAAATGTGCATTGCAACAGCAACCGAGCGTTACCAGGTGGAGGCGGCTTTACGCCGCTGCGGCATGAGCCGTTTTTTTGAGGATATATTAACATGCACCGATATAAAACACGGGAAAGACGAACCCGATATTTTCCGCGAAGCCCTTGGTATTTTAGGTACCGACCGCACAAACACAATTGTTATTGAAGATGCGTATCATGCGATTAAAACAGCAAAAACAGACGGATTTTGTACTCTTGCTGTTTTTGATTCCCATGAAGCAAATCAAAAGGAGATTCGTAAAATTGCAGACTTTTACCTATCGGATTATTCCGACTTAGATGCTTTTTGGAAGTTCGTTTCGGGGAAATAACCGAAACCTTCAAAGCGGCAGACCGGGGGCACCACTCTCTGCCGCTCAATAAAAATAATGCTATAAAGAAAAGGAGAAAAACAAATGAAAACAGCATTATCAATCGCCGGCAGTGATTGCAGCGGAGGCGCCGGAATTCAGGCTGATCTGAAAACGATGACCATGAACGGCGTCTATGCCATGAGTGCGGTCACCGCATTGACAGCGCAGAACACAACCGGCGTAACAGGAATTATGGAGGTCACACCCGACTTTCTGAAACAACAGATTGACATGATTTTTACCGATATCCGACCGGATGCGGTTAAAATCGGCATGGTATCCGGCTCAAAGCTTATTGAGGCAATTGCGGAACGTCTGACCTATTACAAGGCGGACAAAATTGTGGTAGACCCTGTAATGGTGGCTACCTCAGGTTCCTCACTCATGGAGTCGGACGCAGTTATAACTCTGAAGGGCGTACTTCTCCCGCTGGCAACGCTGGTCACACCCAACATTCCGGAAGCGGAAATTCTCTCCGGAGCTACGATTACAAACGAGTCAGATATGGAAAAGGCAGCAAAATTTATCAGCAAAACCTACGACTGTGCGGTTTTGCTAAAAGGCGGTCACAGCATAAATGATGCCAATGACCTTCTATGTACCGAAGAAAGATTAAAATGGTTCCGCGGCAAACGCATTGACAATCCGAATACCCATGGAACCGGATGTACCCTGTCCAGCGCAATTGCAGCTAATCTTGCAAAGGGTTTCGACCTCGATACCTCTGTGCTGCGCGCAAAAGAGTACATTTCCGGTGCTCTTGCCGATATGCTGGATTTGGGACAAGGCAGAGGTCCTATGAACCACGCTTTCAATCTTAACGGAGAATATGCAAAGGAGGAAAAATAAGATGAATGAAAAACGTACTTCATTATTTGAAAATGGACTGATTTGGTTTGGAGCAGGGGTATCTATTGCCGAAATTCTGACCGGCACATATTTTGCCCCATTAGGCTTTGGAAAAGGTATTTCAGCAATCATTATAGGACATGTGATTGGCTGTTTGCTGTTGTTTCTCGCCGGAGTTATAGGCGGAAAAACGGAAAAAAGCGCCATGGAAACCGTTAAAATGAGTTTTGGTCAAAAGGGCAGCCTGTTGTTTTCCGTACTGAATATTTTACAGCTTGTAGGCTGGACAGCTATCATGATTTATGACGGTGCTCTGGCTGCAAACGGTATTTTTAATGCCGGAAGCTGGATATGGTGTCTGCTTATCGGCGGATTAATTATACTATGGATTCTTATTGGTCTTAAAAGCCTTGGAAAAATCAATACCGTGGCTATGATTTCTCTGTTTGGACTGACCATTGTGCTGTGTTACGTAATTTTCGGAAAAGGAAGTCTGCACAATATATCAGGGGACGGCATGTCCTTCGGAGCAGCTGTGGAACTGTCGGTAGCAATGCCTCTTTCCTGGCTGCCGCTGATCAGCGATTATACCAGAGAAGCTAAACAGCCAGTAAAAGCAAGCGCTGTAAGCGCAATAGTCTACGGCTTAGTCAGCTGCTGGATGTATGTAATCGGCATGGGCGCGTCAATATTTACCGCCGAATCGGATATCGCGCAGATTATGGTAAAGGCAGGTCTTGGTATTGCGGGCTTAATAATTATTGTTTTCTCTACCGTTACTACCACATTCCTGGACGCTTATTCAGCCGGTATATCCAGCGAATCCGTTTCCGCTAAATTAAATGGGAAATGGATTGCCGTAATTGCCACAGTAATAGGCACAATCAGCGCTGTTTTGTTCCCGATAACCGACATTACCGACTTTTTATACCTGATTGGGTCTGTTTTTGCTCCCATGATTGCGGTTCAGATTGCCGATTACTTCATTTTGAAAAAAGACAGCTCCGCAGGGTCGGTTAATTTGCAGAATATGCTCATTTGGCTTATCGGTTTTGTAATTTACCGACTGCTTATGAATGTTGATTTTATACTTGGCAGCACTCTTCCGGCTATGGTTCTGACCTCCCTGATTTGCGTTGCGGTTGAGAAAATAAGACATAAATTCGTTAATTGAATTAAACACATCGGTTTCGTCTGTTTTGAATATTGCTTAGTTTTTAGGCAAAATATATGCGGCGGACGGTATGCTTTTAATATTGAGCCTCGGAATTTTACGCTGGAACGTAATTTCCGGGGCTGTTCTGTTATAAAAAAAATTTATAGCTTTTCATAGTAATTATGAATTGGACAAACCGAGTATTGGATGGTATAATAAACATATAAACCAGATAGGTTTTATATATTATGCAGTTGGGAGATAAGAATATGTTATCAATTGTTTTATCATGGAAGAGGCGCTGTATAAAGCGAATGTGCAGCTCAAAATAGGATAGAAAAAATCAGAAAATCTAAGGAGGAAATAAAAATGGCAGAAAATAAATACAGATTTGAAACATTACAGGTACAGGCAGGTCAGGAAAATCCCGACCCGGCAACAGACGCGCGGGCGGTTCCGATTTATGCATCGGCGTCCTATGTTTTCCACAATTCACAGCACGCAGCAGACCGATTCGGCTTAAGGGATCCCGGAAATATTTACAGCAGGCTTACAAATCCTACACAAACCGTATTTGAAGAGCGAATAGCGGCGCTTGAGGGCGGCGCGGCGGCACTGGGTGTTTCATCCGGCGCGGCGGCAATAAACTACACGATTGAGGCGCTGGCAAAATCAGGAGAGCATATTGTAGCGTCAAAAACAATTTACGGCGGTACATATAATCTGCTGGCGCACACTCTTCCGCTTAATTCCGGAATCACCACAACCTTTGTTGACCCGGATGAGGAGGGTGCCTTTGAAAAGGCAATCAGACCTGATACCAAGGCTATTTTCATTGAAACTCTCGGCAACCCCAATTCAAACATTATTGATATTGAGGCTGTTGCAGAAATTGCGCACAGACATAACATTCCTCTGGTGGTTGATTCCACCTTTGCTACCCCGTATCTGGTAAGACCGATTGAGTATGGTGCGGATATTGTTGTTCACAGCGCCACAAAATTCATTGGAGGACACGGCACGGCAATAGGAGGCGTTATTGTTGACGGCGGCACCTTTGACTGGAAGGCATCCGGCAAATATCCGTGGATTTCCGAAGCTAACCCCTCATACCACGGCATAAGCTTTACAGACGCTGCCGGTCCTGCCGCATTTGCCACATATATAAGAGCTATACTTTTGCGTGATACCGGCTCAACCCTTTCACCATTCCATGCATTTTTATTCCTGCAGGGACTGGAAACACTTTCATTACGTGTTGAGCGCCATGTGTCGAACGCGCTCAAAATTGTAGAATACCTTAATAAACATCCGCAGGTTGAAGCCGTTCATCACCCATCCCTTGAAACCGAGCCGAGTCACAAAAACTATAAAAAGTATTTCCCCAACGGCGGAGGCTCAATCTTCACCTTTGAAATAAAGGGTGATGACAAAACAGCGCAGAAGTTTATCGATAACCTGAGAATTTTCTCACTGCTTGCAAATGTAGCGGACGTAAAATCACTGGTTATCCACCCTGCGTCAACCACCCATTCACAGCTTTCCGAAGCTGAGCTTTTAGACCAGGGAATTAAGCCGAACACCATTAGACTATCAATTGGTATCGAGCATATCGATGACCTTATTGAGGCTCTTGACGACGCTTTCAGCGCAGTTAAGTAACTGCAAATTTATAGGGAGCTGCAATGCAGCTCCCTATATTGTTTTTGCACTTTATTAACGTATCGGTATTCCTAAAGCGTCTGCATTTACAGCCATTTGACGCTTTAATCTTTCATTAGCTTAACCAAAACCGCCTTTTGTGCATGCAGACGATTTTCTGCCTCATCGAATATTTCATCGGCATGCTTTTCAAAGGTTTCCGCCGTTATCTCCTCGCCGCGATGAGCCGGCAGACAATGAAGCACCATTGCTCCGTCATTGGCAAGCGCCATAAACTCCTCGTTGACCTGGAAGCCGGCAAAAATTTTTCTTCTTTCCTCAGCCTCCGCTTCCTGTCCCATGGACGCCCACACGTCGGTATAAACCACGTCTGCGCCGCTTACTGCGCTTTCAATATCGCTTGTGCATACAAAGTCGCCGTTTTCCGACGCCCATGCCATAATATCCGCATCCGGTTTATTGGTGTCCGGACATGCAATCGCAACCTTCATACCGCATTTTATACAACCCACTATCAGTGAATTTGCCATATTATTGCCGTCGCCGATAAAGCAAAGCTTAAGACCCTTTAAAATATTCTTATGCTCGCGTATTGTCAGAAGGTCGGCAAGCACCTGACAGGGGTGAGCATAATCTGTCAGACCGTTTATAACCGGAATACTTCCGTACTTTGCCAAATCCTCGACCTCTTTCTGCGCAAAAGTACGAATCATAATTCCGTCCAGAAATCGCGAAAGTACCCGCGCCGTATCCTCCACCGGCTCACCTCTGCCGATTTGCAGATCGCTTGAGCTTAAAAACAGCGGGTTTCCGCCCAGCTCATACATTCCTACCTCAAAGGATACCCTTGTTCTGGTGGATGATTTTTCAAAAATCATTCCCAGCGACTTCCCGGCAAGATATTTATGCTCAATACCATTCTTTTTTTCATATTTCAGCTGGTCGGCAAGATTTAAAATTCCGATAATTTCCTCTCCTGATAAATCGGACAGCTTAAGCAAATGTTTCATTTCTCTATTACTCCCTTCAAAATCTCAATACCCTGTTTTATCTCATCATAGCTTATATTAAGCGGCGGAACAATTCGCAGTTTTGTTTTCGCCGTTAAAATCAAAAGCCCGTTTTTCAGACACTCATTTGCCGTATCTACAGCTTTTTTTTCAATTTCAACTCCAAGCATAAGTCCCATACCGCTGACTGAACGGACGCCCTGTATCTTTTCAAGCTCTGTCCTAATGTACCGTCCCTTTTCTTCAACTTCTTTAAGAAATTCTTCGTCCAGCCGTTCGATAACGCTTATTGCAGCAGCCGCACAAACCGGATTAGCGCCGAAGGTGGAGCCGTGCATGCCCTTTCCGAGGGTATTCTCCACACGCTCGCCCAGCAAGGTCGCACCCATGGGCAGACCTCCGGCAAGTCCCTTTGCGGTGGACACAATATCCGGCGTCATGCCAAACTTCATGTATGAGTACAGACTGCCGGTACGTCCGTTGCCTGTCTGAACCTCGTCCACAATAAGCAGAATATCCCGCTGCGTCGTAATTTTTTCCACCGCATCTAAAAACTCCTCAGACAGAACGTTCACTCCACCTTCGCCCTGAACGGTTTCTATCATTACTGCGCAAACCTTATCATCGACAGCTTCCGAAAGCGCATCCGCATCCGCCGGAATATACCGAAATCCCTCGGTAAAGGGCGTAAAAAATTGGTGAAAAACCTCCTGTCCGGTTGCGGAAAGCGTTGTAACCGTTCTTCCGTGAAAGCTGTTTTCCAGCGTTATGATTATATTTTTATCCGGAGAATGGTCTGTGCCGTATTTTCTTGCTGTTTTTATCGCACACTCATTGGCTTCCGCACCCGAATTTGAGAAAAACACCTTTTTCATACCGGTTTTTTCACACAGCATCTCGGCTAATCGGGCGCCGTTTTCATTATAGTACAGATTAGAGGTATGCTGGATTTTATCAAGCTGCTTGATTACGGCGTCCTTCCACACGCTGTCTGCCGCGCCAAAGGTATTAACGGCAATACCGCTGCCGAAATCTATGTATCGTTTTCCGTCCTCATCGTAGAGCGTGCTGCCCGTTCCCCTTTCAATTGCGGCGTCAAACCGCGCATAGGTACCGACAACGTATTTCTTGTCCAGCTCTTTTGTGGTCATTAATTAATGCTCCCTTCCTGCTCCGCCCGTCAATGTGCGGAGATTTTGCCATTTTTATATAAACATTGTTCCGATACCTTCGTTGGTAAGCGTTTCCAAAAGAATAGAATGAGGGACTCTGCCGTCAATCATAAATACCTTCTTTACGCCCTGCCGAACCGCCTCAATACAACAGTCAACCTTTGGTATCATGCCTCCCGAAATAATTCCCTCACTGATAAGCTGAGGCGCTTCGCTTGCGTGCACTACCGGAATAAGCGAATCTTCGTCATCCTTATCCCGCAGAAGTCCCCGTATATCGGTCATGGAAATAAATCCCTCCGCCTTTAACATGCCGGCAATTTTTGATGCGGCAGTATCGGCGTTGATATTATATATGTTGTTTTCGCTGTCGCAGCCGATTGTTGAGATAACCGGAATATAACCCCTGTCAAGAAGGTCATTAATCGGTTCAACATTCACGTTGGTAATTTTTCCTACATATCCCAGCTTTTCATCAAGGGTTTCCGCCTCAATAATATGTCCGTCACAGCCGCATAATCCTATTGCTTTGCCGCCGGTATTCTGAATTAAATTCACAAGACCCTTGTTTATTTTTCCCGAAAGCACCATTTGAGCAATATCCACGGTTTCACGGTCGGTAACACGCAAACCGTCAATAAACTCCGATTTTTTACCAACCTTATTAAGCATTCCGGTAATTTCGGGTCCGCCGCCATGAATCAGAACAACCTTCACGCCTATCAGCGACAGCAGCACAATATCTCCCATTACCGCCTTCTTTAAATCCTCATTTATCATAGCGTTTCCGCCGTATTTGATAACGATAATTTTGTTATAATACTGCCGGATATACGGCAGAGCCTCAATCAGAATTTTTGCGCGGTCATTGTTATCTATCTTCATGGTAAAGTCCTTTCTTCATCACGTGCGGTAATCGCCGTTTATTTTTACGTAATCGTATGTGAGGTCGCATCCCCAAGCGGTTGCGCCTGCGTCTCCGTCGTTCAGCGCGACGAGGATGTTTATCTCCTTTTCCGAGAGTACGGTTTTTGCTGTCTCTTCGGAAAAATCGATTCCTGCGCCGCCCTTGCATACGTCAACCTTGCCCGCGCGGCTTGCAAACGAAACATCGATTTTGTCTACATCAACATCAGCTCCGCTGTAACCGATCGCGCAGAGAACGCGTCCCCAGTTTGCGTCGGCGCCGAACATCGCCGCTTTTAAGAGGCTCGAGCAGACGACACTTTTTGCAACAGTCTTTGCCGCCTCTTCCGTTTTAGCTCCGCTTACATTACATTCGAGCAGCTTAGTCGCGCCCTCGCCGTCGCCGGCTATCATCCTGCACAGGTGAACGGTGACGGTATTAAGGGCTTTCATAAAGACCATAAAGTCTGCGTTTTCTTCCGCAATTTCGGCGTTTCCCGCCATTCCGTTTGCAAGGACTGTTACCATGTCGTTGGTGGAGGTGTCCCCGTCGACGCTTACCATGTTGAAGGTGCTTGCGATATCGGTCGAGAGAGCTTTTTGAAGCATTGCAGGGGAAACTGCCGCGTCTGTCGTGATAAACACAAGCATTGTTGCCATGTTAGGGTGGATCATGCCGCTTCCTTTTGCGATTCCGCCTATGCGGCAGGTTTTCCCGCCGAGCGTGAACTCGACCGCGACCTCCTTCATTACGGTGTCGGTCGTCATGATGCCCTCAGCCGCATCGGCGCCGCCTTTGTCCGAGAGCTGTTTGACGAGTGAGGGAATTCCGCCGGCGATCGGTGCAATGTCAAGCGGCTGACCGATTACGCCGGTTGATGCGACAACGACGTCGCAGGGGGAGATGCCGAGAGCTTCGGCTGCAAGCTCGCTCATCTTTTCGGCGATCTCAATGCCGTTCGCATTGCAGGTGTTTGCGTTTCCGCTGTTGCATATTACCGCCTGAGCCTTTCCGTCGGAAAGATGTGCTTTCGTGACCGCAAGGGGCGCGCCCTTTACGAGGTTAGTCGTGTAGACCGCCGCCGCGCTTGCTTTCTGTTCGCTGTATATAAGCGCAAGATCTTTTTTTGTCCTGTTTTTGCGGATGCCGCAGTGGACCCCGCTTGCCGTAAAACCTTTTGCGGCACATACGCCGCCGCTGATTAAGTTCATTTTTAAAGTCCTCCCGGATTAAGTCCCGTTCTTTCGTCCACACCGAGGACGATGTTCATATTTTGGATAGCGGCGCCCGAGGCGCCCTTGCCGAGGTTATCAAACCTTGAAACAAGTGTGATCCTCTCTTCATTCCCAAACACGCTTATCTGCATGTCGTCGCGGCCGCTAAGCGCGCCTGCCGACAGGAAGCCGTTCTCATCGGCTTCGTCTGCGAATCTGACAAGACCGCCGCTGTAATATTCTTTATAAAAATTCTTTATCTGATCGATGCTCCCGTTCAGCTGATCTCTGAACAGCGGGATCACGACCTCCATGCCTGAATAGTAGGACGATACGATGGGTGAGAAGATCGGCGGCGTTTTCAGACCGCTGATTTTCGCCATCTCAGGCAGGTGCTTGTGCTGCTGGCCGAGCCCGTACATTCTCGGGGCGCAGAGAGATGAGGCGGAGCCATCGTCCTCATATTCGGC